>JBJSXY010000095.1:0-5891 GCA_046086625.1 Pseudomonadota bacterium
CACTTAATTGACATTCTTGAACCTAATGAAATTTTCACTGCTTTCGATTTTGTAAAAAAAGCCGATGAAGCTATTTCGGACATTGTTTCCAGAGGGAAACTGCCCTTGATTGTGGGGGGCACTTATTTTTATCTGAAAGGTCTTCAAAAAGGTATGTACGCTATTCCCCCGGTGGATCCCTTGATTGTCGAAATGGTAGAAAAGGAATTTGAAGACTCAGACAATTCCTTGGAGCTTATGCACCAGGCGCTTCAAACTGCAGACCCTGCTTCCGCTAAAGCTATTCATCCGCACGACCGGTATCGAATTGTTCGTGCTCTTGCTATTTTTCGATCGACCGGAAAAAAACCGAGTGAATTAAGTCTTGCGCATCCAACTCCGAAGAAATCTCGAAGGTTGTGGGTAAAATACGCAATTCTTCTTTCAAGACACGATTTAACACACTTGATCACTCAAAGAACGGACCTGATGCTGAGTCAAGGCCTGATAGAGGAAGTGAAACTCCTTCGAAAGTCTTACCCCAATGCAAAAGCGCTTTCGAGTATTGGTTATGCAGAGTGCGTGAAGTTTTTGAATCAGGAAATCGATCAGAAACAACTACGGAACGAAATTATAGATAAAACGAGGCAACTCGCTAAACGACAGATGACTTGGCTTCGGTCAGATCCCGAAGTGCGATTCATCGATCATCGAGATACAGATCGGGTTATCTTAGAAGTATCAAACTTAATGACTGCTCTTAAAAACAAGGAAGCCTCTGTATGAGATCAATGACTGGATTTGGTCGTGCTGAATTAACCATTGGATCACACCAGCTGACCCTGGAAATAAAATCCGTAAATCATCGTTTTTTGGATTTGCGCTTTAGAATGCCTCCTGCCTTTGGAGGATGGGAAGCCGAACTGTCAGAGGAGATTCGCAAATTCTGTGAACGAGGTTCTTTAGACGTTTCTCTTCGCCAAAAATGGGCTATGACCCAAGGAAACGTTACGGGAAATACACGATTTGCAATAGACGATAAAGCTTTGGAAAGTTTTGAAGCGGCCATTCAACTTCTTCAAAAAAAGACTCATCATCAATGGAGCTTGTCTTTGAATGACATTCTTCAAACTGGAAAAATAATTGTTCCTTTAGAGGAAAACGATGAGCGCAATTTGACCCTCAAAGAACTTTTGCCCCTTTTTTCGCAAGCGCTCCAAAGTCTCTTGGACATGAGAACTCGAGAAGGAAACAACCTCAAGACTGTAATGCTTGGCATTATTTCGGAAATGAAAACGGATCTGGAACAAATTACCCAATGGGCCCCAGCTCAGACGCAGCGAATCAAGGAGAAGCTTGAGAATCGCTTGAGCCAATGGAAGTTAAGTACGCCGGTTGATCCCCACCGCCTTGAATGGGAAGTTGCTTTAATGGCTGAAAAGTCTGATATTAAAGAGGAAATAGACCGCCTTACAGGGCACTTTCAAGCCTTCACCGAGGCCACAGATTCTGCCAAACCTGTGGGAAGAAAACTTGATTTTTTAACTCAAGAACTCCATCGCGAAGTAAATACTATTGCATCAAAAACAAGTTTAATAGAAATTACCCAGCTAACAGTACGGCTCAAATCGAACATAGAAAAACTAAGGGAACAGGTCCAAAATGTCGAATAAAGATAACAAGATAAGCTGGGCAAAAAGCTCAAAAGGGATGTTGAATTTAGGGCACGATAATTTTGTTCGTTCCGAAAGAGTGGTCGCAGTGATGGAAGCATCTTCACTGCCCATGAAGCGACTTCGAGATAAAGCTTCACAGGAAGGACGATTAGTCGATGCAACAGCAGGGCGTCGCACAAAATCGATTCTCATCACAGATACGCAACATGTTTTTCTGTCTGCTCTTTCACCTCATACCCTTCAGGACCGACTCGTGGAAAAGGAAGAAGAATTCCCCACGCTAGCCCAGTTGGAAATGGAGGAGGGAGAATTTGCCTCATAACCGAAATGCGCCACAGCCTCGGTTAATTATTATTTCCGCGCCGAGCGGAGCAGGAAAAACCACGCTCTGCGATCTTTTGCTCTCTGAGTTTTCATCTATTCAACAATCCATTTCAACGACGACGCGACCTCAGCGACCCCATGAGGTAAATGGTAAACATTATTTCTTCATCAGCGCTCAAGAGTTTGAAACTAAGAAGAAAGCGGGCGAATTTGCCGAGTGGGCAGAAGTTCATGGCAATCTTTACGGAACTTCGAAAAACACGATTGAGTCACTGCTTGCTTCCGGAAAACATGTTCTTTTTGCAATTGATGTTCAAGGGGCCCTCAGTCTAAAAAATCTCTACCCAGAGAGAGCCCTTTTAATTTTTGTTCACCCCCCTTCCATGTCTGAACTTCAAAACCGCCTCATTCAGAGAAAAGGTGACTCACCCGAAGCCATTGAAAAAAGATTAAAGAATGCCTACACTGAAGTGGCATGGAGTCAGAAGTTCGACTACCAAATCATCAACGACAATTTGAAGACCGCTTATCAGCAACTAAAGAGCATTATCCAATCGGAGTGTCGATGAAGCCATCCTCGCCCACTTCTGACACGAGTTCTGATTCGGGTCTCGAAAGCCTGCTCACTGCAGTACGCAATCATCACCCAAATAGAGACACTAGCCTCATTGAGAAAGCATACCGTTTTTCAGAAGCACTTCATGAAGGCCAGCAGAGAAGCAGTGGAGAAAGCTATATTCAACACCCGGTCGCGGTAGCTACCATTTTAGCCGAACTCAAATTAGACACGGCCACCATCGTGACCGGCCTTCTTCACGATACAGTGGAAGATACCCACGCAACTCGCGAAGAGATATCGGCGCAGTTTGGCCCCGAAATAGGTAATTTAGTCGATGGCGTTACCAAAATTAGCCAGATTTCTTTTCAAACTAGTGAAGAAAAACAAGCGGAGAACTTCAGGAAAATGATTTTAGCAATGGCTCAGGATATTCGAGTCATTTTAGTAAAACTTGCCGATAGACTTCACAACATGAGGACATTGCAATTTCTTAAGCCGGAAAAACAAGTACGAATTGCCCAAGAGACACTCGACATTTACGCTCCTCTTGCCAATCGTCTCGGGCTTTCTGCAATTAAAAGAGAATTGGAAGATCTCAGCTTGCGATTCACTCATCCTGAGATTTACTACAAAATAGTTTCTCATATTTCTAAGAAAGCTAAGGAAAGAGAACAATACACGCAAGATCTCCAAACCCTGATAGAAACTGCTTTACGAGACCAGGGGTATCCCAATGCACAAGTCAGTGGCCGACCCAAACATTTTTACAGCATTCACAAAAAAATGGAGCGCCGGAATTTATCTTTCGACCAAATTTATGACATCACTGGATTTCGCGTGATTGTTCCCAGCATTGAAGAATGCTACGGAGTGCTCGGAGTCATTCACTCTATTTGGACTCCAGTCCCTGGGAGATTTAAGGATTACATTGCTATTCCCAAGGCAAATTTTTATCAGAGTCTACACACAACCGTAATTGGTCCCGATGGGGAGAAAATTGAAATTCAGATTCGAACTCAGGAAATGCACGACATGGCCGAACGTGGGATTGCAGCTCATTGGGCTTACAAAGAAGGGAAAACAATCACAAAAGAAACAGATAAGTTTAATTGGTTAAATCGTCTCGTAGAATGGAATCGGGATCTATCGGAACCTAATGAATTTCTAGAAACGGTAAAGCTCGATTTGTTTAGTGAGGATGTGTATGTCTTCACTCCTCAAGGAAAGGTTCTTGAGTTTCCCAAAGGCGCTACACCTCTGGATTTCGCCTTTGCAATTCACACGGAATTAGGAAACAAATGCATTGGTGCAAAGGTCAATAACCGCATGGTCCCCCTCAAGTATCGGTTAAAAAGCGGAGACACTATTGAAGTGCTCACTTCCCCCAATCAACATCCAAATAAAGATTGGCTTAAACTCGTTAAAACAAGTCGCGCGCGAAACAAGATTCGGGCTTTTATCAAAGCTGAGGAACATGAGCACTCAAAAGCCACTGGAGAGCTCATTCTTGAAAAGGAACTTAAGCGGGAAGATCTTCGCGTAAAAAAAATGCTTCAGGATGGAACTCTCGAGAAGATTTCAAAAGAACTCTCTTTTCGCTCTTGTGATGATCTGCTTTCAGCGATTGGCTACGGGAAAATTTCTGTCCGCAAGGTCCTTAACAAAATCGTTCCCAAAGACGTGGAAACGCCCCCCACGAGGGAAACACCCAAATCTCCCTTACAACGAATTTTTGAGGAAGCTAAAAAGAAAGAAGGACCTGCTTCGGTCAAAGTAAGAGGAGTCGATGATCTCCTAGTTCGCTTCGCAAGATGCTGCGCTCCAGTTCCTGGGGATCCCGTGGTGGGTTTCATCACTCGAGGTCGAGGCATTAGTGTTCACTCAAGAAAATGCCCCAAAGTATTTCAAACAGACCCGCACCGCCTGGTAGAAATTGAGTGGGATAAAAGCACAAAACAGGATCGAAAAGTCAAAATAAGAGTCGTTTGTTCGGATAGACCCGGTTTGTTAGCTGATATGTCCAATGCAGTTAAGGAGCAAAATATAAACATCACTCGCGCTCAGATAGGCACGACCAAAGATAAGAAAGCTGTCTGTCACTTTACCATTGAAATTAGAGACACCGCCGAACTTCGCAAACTGCTATCTCATTTAGAGGCTGTTCCGGGAGTGATTCTTGCCGAGCGGGTTCAACGAAAAGAAATAGATTAATTTCTATTCCTTTTCTTAATCGATTCCAGCGCTAGAGAAGGTGTTCCCTTCTGGGTCGTCCACCCTTTAACCTGTTTCAGAGAACCAGAGATGGAAATAATTCCGTTAGAAACCAAAGTATTGGCTGGCTGATTATCGGGCATGGGTCGCGCCCCTTTCAGAATCCAATTTTTAATAGCGTGATAATCAAATTCCTTCATGTCTTTAAACTGACTGGCCAAAAGCGCTGCAGCGCCAGTGACAAAAGCTGTGGCTTGAGAAGTCCCCGTCATCATCCCAAATCGCCCACCGGGCAAAGTACTCAGAACAGAGAGTCCAGGGGCTGCAACGTGAACTATTTTTCCAAAATTACTGGAGGGTAAAAGCTGATCTTGTCTATTGATAGATGCGACAGAAACAATATTATCAAGCGGGTAACTAGCCGGATAATAGGGTATCAAATCGTTGCTACGTCCATCGTTTCCCGCAGCAGCTACTATTAAGATTCCTCGATCTCTGGAATCTTCAAGTGCCAATCGCTCTGCTGAAGCTGCTTCAGCACCTCCACCACTGTAATTAATAATATGCGCTCCCATTTTATTTGCGTAATGAAAGGCTTTTACTGTGTTTTGAAGGTTATTGAATCCGGAACCGCTACTATCATAATATTTCAACGCCATGATTCGAACACGGGGACAAACTCCAGCTAGACCAAATCCATTGGCGGCAGTGGCTCCAATAATTCCAGCAATGTGAGAACCATGTCCATGCGTATCATAAGGAAGGGGAACGTCGTTTACAAAGTCCCATCCAATCAAGTCATCTACAAAACCATTTCCATCGTCATCGATTCCATTACAACTTTTATCTCGACATGACGTTTGAGATCCAAGTTGAGGGGGCGGATTCCAAGCACCGACCTCTCCACTATTTACCCATAAATTGTCTCGCAATTCAGAATGAGAATAATCAATTCCGGTGTCGACCACAGCGACTGTCACGTTCTTTGAGCAACTCGAAATACCTGCTTTTAACGGCTGCAAGAGGGGAGTAAAAGCATCAAACAATCCAATACTCGTTAAACCCCAATCTTGGCTGATAAGGGGATCTAATTGAGAGTTATCAGATTGGGCATCTTGGGATTTTCCTATGAGATTTTCTGG
>JBJSXY010000096.1:0-4520 GCA_046086625.1 Pseudomonadota bacterium
TTTGTATTTTCCGAAGATTCCTTGGGCATTGTCTTCAATGACATATAACTGATTTTTATTAGCTATCTCTAGGATTGAATCCATTTCGCAAGCAACGCCAGCATAGTGGACAGGCACAATCGCTTTTGTTCGAGGAGTCACCAAGTCTTCAAGTTTCGAATCATCTAAATTTAAAGTATCGGGGCGAACATCGCAAAAAATGGGCTTAGCTCCGCGAAGAACGAAAGCATTCACCGTTGAAGTAAAAGTGTACGACGGAACAATAACCTCATCCCCTTCCTGAATATCACATAAAATAGCCGCCATTTCTAAAGCGTGAGTACAGGAAGTAGTTAGAAGTGCTTTTTTTATTTCGAGTTTATCTTCAAAAAACCGGTGGCATTGTTTTGTGTAATACCCATCTCCAGAGGCATGACACCGATGAATGGCATCTTCAATGTACTTGGTCTCTTTTCCTGTTAACGAGGGACGGTTGAATGGTATTAATTTTGGCGTGGTCATAGGCCCTCCTGGCCAATGCTTCAAACTTCTTATCGACACAACCCTTCTCTTTCTTGAAATCAAACGCTGCGGTCCGTCATGTCGGAGCCATCATTTGAGACCTTTATTTTTATGAGATACACTTTTAAATATGCTTAAATTATTCGTTCAGCCAAAAATACAAAATCGCCTTCATCAGATTGCGATGGCCTTTATCGCTGCGTCTTTTTTTGCTTTAGCGGCGAAACAAGATGTTTATACGGATTATGCTCAACATGCGCACTTTGCTGAATTGCTTTCTCGTAAAATGGAGAGTCCGCCGCATTTTATCTACCATCTTTTAGTTATTCTTGTGGAGAGCATTACGTCTCTTTCATTCTTGAATTCAGGATTTGTCGTCGTCGGACTTTCAATTTTTTTTAGTTTTTTTATTTTAATGTTTTATCTTCAAACGGGGCATAACAATACTTATAAAGCTCCTTTAATTCTTTTTTGTTTAGCGCTCTTTTTTGTCCATCCCATTCCCCTTTTCTTTTGGTTTGATAACCATCTTTATTACGGATACATGGCTCCCAATACGTTTCATAACCCCACTAGCATTCTCCTAAAACCTCTAGCTCTTTTTCATTTCATGGTTCTCACTCGTCTTCTCTTTCGACCCACCATTTCACTCACTCACATTCTGTTTCTGGGAACTCTCACCGCTATCAGCATTCTTGCCAAGCCCAGTTACATGATGAGCCTACTTCCAGCGGTGCTTTTTCTTTGGATTATCTTAAAGAGCCAAAACCCCATTCACACAAAGAGTAGTAACCTACTAATCGCTTTGAGCTTAATTATCCCGACGGCACTCTTGATTGGTTGGCAATTCATTCAAACGTTTGGATCCTTGGGAACTGAAGTGACTCGATGGAATCAGGGAAAAATCGCATTTTCACCCTTAGAACTTTTTCGCTATTATTCAAGCACCCTCAGTTTCATCCCAAAAGTTTTAGGATCGCTTGCATTTCCACTGAGCGTTGTTTTTTTTCACTTCAAAACGGCCACGCGTAGTTTCGATTTCCAATTAGCATTTGCAAATATGGTGATGGCAACGATTTTTAATTACTGCTTTTTGGAGAAAGGAAGTTGCTTTTTTTGTGGTGACTTCGGCTGGTCGAGCCAGATTGCTTTGTTTCTCTTAAATTGCGTCAGTTTGAAGATTTATTTTCAAAGCATCGATTTTAAAACCGCCGCTTTTCTCAACATTAAATCTAAATTAGCAGTTGCAATTCCTATGGCGGTTTTCACCTTACATGTCGTTTCTGGTTTGTTTTGGTATGCCTCTAACCTCATACCAGGCCAGTTTAGGCCTTAATTTGTCTTACGCTTTGGAACAATCCAGGGAAAAGAGCCCCTGGGAGTAAACTTCACTAAGGGAACTTTTGATTTGAGAAAGGCAACTTCAGGTTCACTGTAGGTTTGACTATAAGTTCGATCAGAAACATTAAAATACGTAATACTAGAATCCAGTTTCAACGGATAAGTCAGGCATGCTTGCAAGCTTCCATGATATTGCGGGTTTTTATTCATAAACTCATCCAACATTTTTTCGAGAACTTCCTTCTTTTTCTCCGCTGATCTTGGCTCAAACTGATTCCCCATTTTTTCAGTAATGTCTTGAGCTGGAACACCCGCATAGATATGGTTGGGCAACATATTGCGCGTAATCACCGAACCCACTAATGCCATACTTCTTTCGCCCACTTCCACAGGTGATAAAATACAATGACCTACAAGCCATACATCTTTGCCAATGTACATATACCGATTTGAAAAAAACCGACACCCCTCAACTAAATCCCCGAATTGCATATGTGTCCAAATTTGGCTGTGGGCTCCTACGCCAACATTATCATCAATGTCTAATCCACCCATCGAATCTAAAATGACATTCCCACCAAACCAGCAGTTTCGTCCAATTCGTGCGGGCATTTCTCCATGAACAAACGCTCCAGCGTTGAGCTTTGTGTAGTCTCCCAGTTCAAAGTGCGGCGTCAGAATAACACTTCCCCGTCCAATAAAAGAAAAATCGCCGAGTCGCACTTTATCGGCCGGTCCATGCTTGCCCCGAATCACCACATCTTTTTCTACAACAACTCCTTTTCCAAGAATGATCTCTTTGGCGTCAATGGTTCCCTCAATTCGATTAACCAAATGCTTGCTCATTCTGGGTCCTCAAAAGTGGTTTAGTCGACTCGGATATGAGATAGGTGGGCCTATCCATCACTCGAAAATGCATACTGCCAATATACTCTCCAATTATTCCTAATGAGAAAAGTTGAGCACCGGAGAAAAGAGTGACGATGGATGCTAAAAAGGGAAAACCAGGAACACTTTGTCCGGTAATCAGAAACCTTCCCAGAACCCAAGCCAGCACGCAAAATCCAAATCCAAGAAAGATTAAGCCAATCAAGGAAGCCATTCGCAGAGGAATCGTACTATAGCCGGTCAACATCGTAATACTATGGAGCAGAAGCTTGCCCAACCGATAATTTGAAGCTCCCTCTTTTCTCGGCTCATGCTTCACATGAACGTGACCAAAAGAAGTCGTTCCCCAACCAAGAATAGCATCAATAGAAAGATGCCCTCCCCCTACATTTTTAAAGGTTTCTTTCAGTTTTGAATCAAAGACACGATAGCTACTGGCGTAACGAGCCGCAGAGCCACCAGAGATTGAACTCAGTGCTAATCGAGTTCCGAAAGAAGCCCACTTTCTAAATAACGAATCTTTTCGGATGCGCGCGACTCCATAAACCACATCAAAACCTTCAGATATTTTCTCTAGTAATAGGGGAATTTCCTCAGGGGGATTTTGGAGATCGTCATCTAAAGTGACAATGAGTTCATGCTTAGCTGTCTTAATTCCAGCCAAAAGAGCATTGTGCTGACCGAAATTTCTTGAAAGATTCAGTCCCACAACATGAGAAAACTCTCGGGACAGCCTCTTAATCACCTGCCAGCTGTTATCGGGACTTCCATCATTAACGAGAATAATCTCGTAATCTGAGGCACAAAAGTTAAGAACTTCATATAACCTTCTCACTAATTCTGGAAGCGACTTTTCGGATCGATAAACGGGGATAACAACGGAGAGGCTCCGTTTTGGTGAAACATTAGATAAATTTTTCATGGGCTTAAATTAGTGCGCCATTACTTTGTCGATGTAACTTCTCTTTTTCCCTCTTTTAACCAGCGTTCAATTACATCTTCAAAATCCTTGGGAGGTCTCGCACCAGAAATAAAGATTCCATTCACTAGAAAAGCCGGAGTACCACGAACTCCCATTTGCTTTGCTTCATCCATGTCTTTTTCAATGAGGCCAGCCACTTGCGCACTTTCCATGTCTTTTTTCATTTTAGAGACATTTGCCCCCACTTTAGCTGCCGTTTTTTCCAGAAAAGCCATTTTTTCTTCTCCCAGCGCTCTTTGATTTTGAAAGACCTCATCTTGAAACTTTAAAGCCTTCTCCTTGTTTTGAAGAGCAACTGCTTCATATGCTTTAGCAGCAGGCATGGCCATCGCATGAAAACTCAAAGGAAAATGTTTAAACAAATATTTCACTTGCGTGGGGTATTTTTTTCGAACCTCTTCCAAGCTTTTTTCAGCTCGAGAACAGTAAGGGCATTGAAAATCTGAATAAGCTACAATAGTGAGAGGCGCTTCGCTTTTTCCTCGAATAACTCTCTTGGAGTCAATCTCAGGTTTTTTAGGATTACGGAATTGCTCATCAAGACTAGCGACATCCATCCCTCTTGCTGGTTCCGAGGCATTTAAAACTCCTACAAACTTACCGCGATGGCGCTTCATCACATCTACTAAAATATCGGGATTTTCCATTAGCGTAGTTCGCAGCTGATCCTTTGTGTTGCACCCAGCCAACGCTAAACTTAAAAAGACAAAAAGAAACCATTTCATCGGGCGACCTCCATTAAGAAATTTAATTATATCAAACCTGAAAAGATAATACGACTCGGGTTCCTTGGAGCGCCGCGGGTTCA
>JBJSXY010000097.1:0-7124 GCA_046086625.1 Pseudomonadota bacterium
CTTTCTTTTAGTGACCGCTCTTTTGGCATTTGTTTTTCTGCGCTAAGCCAAAAGAATCTAACTCATTCCTAAAATAACCCTGATACTTCACTGTCAGAAAGTATTCAAAATTAGTCTAAATGTACTTCGCTGATTTTCATCTTCACTCAAATTTTAGTGGTGGGAAATTCAGCATTCCTGCTTTGGTGGATTACTTCGGGCAGCGCGGATTCGGAGCTATCGCAATTACCGATCATTTCTGCGAGCAAACCTCCCTGATAGGCAAAGCTGCTTCCTATTTAGGTGTTACCCTAACTGCAGCTACCTTTCCAATTTACCGTGAGCTTTTGAAATCCGAAAAAGAACGGGCCTGGGAACAGTACGGGATGTGTCTCATTCCCGGAGTTGAAATCACAAAAAATTCAGTTTCCAATCACCGCTCAGCTCATTTTCTGATTCTTGGCAATTTAGATTTTATCGATCCGAATAAAGATATCTGCGAACTCAGCGATAAAGTGAGACCCGAGGGAGCTGTGGTCGTTGCAGCTCACCCGGTTTCTACTCAGAAACTTGAGAAACAAACTTTTCACTTGTGGGATCGGCGCTATGAACTTGCTTCAAAAGTAGATGCCTGGGAAGTTGCTAGTGGCCCTTATCTATTTGATGAAGTTCGCAATTCCGGATTGCCCATGCTAGCGAATAGTGATTTTCATTCCGAAAAGAATATGACTTCTTGGAAAACAGTTTTGACGTGTGAAAAAAAACAAGAGGCGATTCTTCAGTCTATAAAAAGGCAGCAACTAGATTTTCAATTTTACCGGGAGGAAAAACCTTGTGAGTCTTCCACTTCTCGTCTTCCTTGGGTTGTGGCTTCTAAACTGGGCCATTCTGGGATGGGGAACTTGGCTCGCTTTTAAGCAACTCAGGAAAACCCCTGAAGAAAACCCAGCGGCTAATTTGCCCCCTGTTTCCATACTGAAACCATTAAAAGGTGCAGATGAGGGGCTGACTGAAAATCTCCAAAGCTTTTTTAATCAGAATTATCCAAAGTACGAAATTCTTTTCTCGGTTACCGATCCAGGCGACCCAGCTATTCCTGTCGTAGAGAAGTTGATGTCTCAGTATCCCTTAGTAAACGCTAAGCTTCACTGTTTTCCCCAAGCAATGGGACCGAATCCCAAAATAAATAATTTAATGACCGCCTATGAGGAAGCCCAAAATGACATCGTTCTTATCAGTGATTCGAACATTAGAGTTAAAGCTGATTATC
Source organism: Pseudomonadota bacterium (assembly GCA_046086625.1). Lineage (GTDB taxonomy): Bacteria > Bdellovibrionota > FAC87 > UBA2466 > UBA2466 > RFNO01. Next base: position 1,250 of record JBJSXY010000097.1, read on the forward strand.
TTCTTCATTTAGTCCCCGACCTTAAAGACTCAGTGGGAATTATCACTGCAGTTGTCGCCGGAATATCCCCCAGCGGTCTTGGAGGGTGGCTCGAGGCTTCTTATTTAAATACATTTTTTGCGCGATGGATGGTGCTGACCAAAAAACTGGGATTTCCCAGTGTCGTTGGAAAATCGATGGTTTTCCGAAAAACCCATCTAAAAAGGGTCGGAGGACTCAGTAATCTCGCACACTACATAGCTGAAGATTATATGGCCGGGCATGCCATGGAGAAACTAGATCTTAAAATTGAATTCATGCGTTCTCCTATTGAGCAGTATATTGGAGTTTATTCTTATGAGCAGTTTTGGGGTAGGCACCTTCGATGGGGCCGGATTAGAAAATCGATTGCGCCATTTGCATTCTTAATTGAGCCCCTTTTCTTTTCTACGGTGTCAGGATTTCTGGGTGCGTGGGCCTTAAGCTCCCTTTTTGGAGCGTCTTTCTTTCAGCTGTGGATTTTGCACATGATTTTTTGGGCCTTTTGTGATGCTTTGATTTATCAAATTATGGATCGGTTTTCATTAAAAGCGATGGGGGCTTGGTTCATTCGAGAGTGCCTTGCCCCGGTGCTTTGGTTTTCAATTCTGTCTGGGAACACGGTGTTTTGGAGAGGGCGAGAATATAAAATTCTACAAGGCGGACTCTTAGCGAAGGGGCCTTTAGTATGAAATTTCTTTGGGGAGCTGCGACCAGCAGTCATCAGATTGAAGGAAATAACATCCACAATGATTGGTGGGAATGGGAGCATCAAGGAAATATTGATCGAAAAGAAGTGAGCGGAAAAGCCACGGATCATTGGAATCGTTTTCAAGAAGATCTTAAACTTGCGAAAGAGTTGGGTCTCAACTCTTATCGTTTTTCAATCGAGTGGTCGCGAATAGAACCGGAGGAGGGGAAGTGGGATTTAGAAGCTTTTGACTGGTATGCAGCGTTGTTGGCCCAGTGTGAGCAATTGAATCTGATGCCGATGGTAACTCTTCATCATTTCACTTCTCCGCTTTGGTTTTCAAAGCAAGGAGATTTCACTTCTGAGCATGCTGACGGTAAGTTTGCAATCTATGTCCGAAAAATAATAAAAACACTGGGGAATCGTGTTCCTCTTTGGTGTACTTTCAATGAGCCTGTAATCATGTGTGTCGGAAAATACTTGGCTGGTTTTCAGCCGCCCGCCCTCTACAATCCTGAAAATTGTTCTAAAATGTTTCGGGGTATTTTGAAATCCCATGTGAGAGCTTATGACTTGATTCATTCTGAGATGCCACAGAGAAGGGGACCTTGGCGACATCAAAAACTGATGGTGGGATACGCTCATAATATGATGGACTTCGTGCCGGCTCGCCATTGGCATCCGATGGAACGATTTCTTACGTTTGTCGGCCGTAGCTTTTACAATCAAAGCTGGCTCGATGCGACGACTGGAAAAAAACAACAGTTTGGAATTACGGGCCTTGTTCCGACTGCAGCTGAGGTGAAAGAAGCCATCGGTCGAATCACGACAGATTTTATTGGGATTAATTACTATTCAAAAGCCATTATGAGATGGAGAGCAAAAGGAGAGCATTTCGAAACAGCTCCTGGGTTTCCCTTTGGCATTGGATTTAGTGATCCAGGTGAACCTGTTTCAGAAATGGGCTGGGGGTTTCATCCCGAAGGCCTTGGCCGAATGATTCGATTTGCGAGAAATTATGATCTTCCCATTTATATTACTGAAAATGGAATTGCAGATGGCAGTGATCAATTCCGGGCCAAGTATTTAAAAGATCATCTTCGAGTGGTCGCCACTGAAATTCAAAACGGAGCCGATATTCGGGGATACTTTTATTGGTCGTTGTTGGACAACTTTGAGTGGGTTAAGGGATTTCTGCCGCGCTTTGGTTTAATTGAAGTAAATTATGAGACTCTGGCCAGAACACTTCGACCCTCTTTCCATGAGTACCAGCGGATTATTCAATTGCACGACTTAGGCTATGCGGCCCCAAACCACAAGATATTGATATCATGAGAGAATCCAATTGCACTTCCCTAACCAAATCTTAACACACCAATCAAAGCCAAATCCTTAAATTGTTCCGAAAATAGAAGGCCAAAATCGCAACTGGAGGGTTTTTAAGATGAAGAAGACTTGGCTCCTAGGTTTCCTAGCACTTCAACTCACTTTTATTTCCCACGCAACGACTCTGATTAATGGAGCTGGGGCTACTTTTCCTTATCCCCTTTATTCGCGCTGGTTCAGCGATTACCAGAAAATTGTTCCCGCTACTCAAATTAATTATCAATCGATTGGAAGTGGAGGGGGCATTCGTCAGTTCACGGATAAGACCATTGATTTCGGTGCGACCGATACGCCAATGACTGATGAACAGATAAAAAAGGTAGGAGAATCCGTTCTTCATATTCCTACGGCGATTGGATCGGTTGTGATTAGTTACAACCTTCCCAATCAAAAGAAACTTAAACTAACGCCAGAGCTCATTTCATCTATTTTCATGGGAGATCTCACTAAGTGGGAAGATCCCCGACTCAAAAAACTTAATCCCGAATTATCTGCTTCCGGAGACATTATGGTCATTCATCGCTCCGATGGTAGTGGAACCACTGCTGTGTTCACCGATTATTTGTCAAAAGTGAATCCCCTCTGGAAGGAAAAAGTGGGATCGGGAACTTCTGTGAAATTTCCCGTAGGACTCGGAGGCAAAGGAAATGAAGGCGTCGCTGGTCTCATAAAACAAACTCCTTTAAGTCTCGGATATGTTGAATTTGTCTATGCAAAAACAAATGCCTTGAGTGTTGCAATGCTTAAGAACTCTCAAGGGGAATTTGTCGAGCCGACGCTTGAAAGCCTCACGGCAGCTGCTAACTCCATGATGAGCAAAATGCCTTCGGATTATCGGCTTTCTATTACGAACGCACCAGGGAAGGGAAGCTATCCGATCAGCTCCTTTACTTACTTATTACTCCGGCAAGACATGTCAGCTTCTGATAAAGGAACAGCGATGGTTGGATTTTTAAATTGGGCGATGAAAGATGGCCAAAAAATCGCATCAGCTTTAGATTATGCTCCTTTACCGACGTCTCTGATAAAAAAGTTGGATGTCACCCTTCGCGCGATTAAAACCTCCAAGTGATGAAGCCGTCTAAAAAGAAGGATGTTCGACGAGCAGATCGTTTGTTTCTGGGAACACTTCGTTCCTGGGCTGCGCTCATCGTGCTTGCGTTAGTGTCGATGGGCTTTTTTCTTTTTGATGCTTCTGAGCTTGCGATTCAAAAGAATGGATTTCTCTCCTTTATCCTCAGCTCCGATTGGGATCCGGTTCAAGACATTTACGGGGCGCTTCCTGTCATTTACGGGACGTTAGTTTCCTCCCTTTTGAGTTTGTGTATTGCGTTTCCCTTGAGCGTAGGAATTGCTCTTTTCCTGAATGAAATTGCGCCGAGTGGATTAGCACGAGTGATTGGGTTTTTAGTTGAAATGCTTGCTGCTATTCCCAGTGTTATTTATGGCCTTTGGGGAATTTTTGTTTTGGTGCCTTGGGTGCGATTGCATGTACAGCCGCTCTTTAGTGGTCCGGCGTATGGGGTAGGAATGTTTTCTGCGGCACTCATTCTATCTTTGATGATTCTACCCACCATCTCCTCACTCGCTCGAGAAGTGTTTGCTGCGATTCCACGAACCCAACGAGAGTCTGCCCTCGCATTGGGAGCGACTCGATGGGAAATGATGAAATTGGCGGTTCTCAAAAGTTCCCGTGGAGGATTGTTTGCAGCCATGATGTTAGGACTCGGAAGAGCATTAGGTGAAACGATGGCTGTTACGATGGTCATTGGAAACAGAGCACAAATCGTGCGATCTTTGTTTGCTCCAGCACAAACCATGGCAAGTGTGATTGCTAATGAGTATGCAGAAGCGACGAGCGATATCCACTTATCTTCTCTGGCATTGGTCGGGCTTCTTCTTTTTGGAGTTACTTTTATTACGAGTAGTATTGCAAGACTTCTCATTTGGAGAGCGAAATGACCACGCTTCGAAAGCAAATTGGGGATTTCACTCGTCTTCGCTACAAACGCCGAAAAGCTCTCAGTTTATGGATGACGTTCTTATTAAGTTTAGCAGCAGTTTTAGCGTGCGCTGCTTTGTTTACCGTGTTTGGCTATGTAGTTGCTAAAGGAGCGCCTCATCTTTCACTCTCATTTTTTACCAATCTTCCTAAACCCATCGGGGAAACCGGCGGAGGTATGTTAAATGCGCTTGTTGGAAGCGCGCTCATGGTCTTCCTAGCGAGTTTGGTCGGAATCCCTTGGGGAATTTCAATAGGGATGTACCTTTCTGAATATGGGAGAGGGCGATTCGCTTTTATAGTTCGCTTCTGTTGCGAAATGTTGTCTTCCGTTCCCTCTATCGTGATTGGTCTTTTTATTTATGTTTTATTTGTAAAGCCGATGCACCGGTTTTCTGCCATTGCAGGTTCTATCGCTTTAGCTCTAATTATGGTGCCTTTAGTAGCTCGAAATACTGAGGAACTCCTGAAGCTTGTTCCTCAGCACATTCGGGAAGCCGGGTTAGCTTTGGGAATTCCCAGATGGAAAGTAACGCTTTGGATTGTTTTAAGAGGAAGTTTAAGCGGAATTACGACGGGGATCATGCTGGGCATTGCTCGCATTGCCGGAGAAACAGCGCCGCTTCTTTTCACTGCATTAAACAATCGGTTTTTGTCTTGGGTGCCCGATCAGCCGATGGCCTCACTGCCCGTTCAAATCTACACTTATGCGATTGCCCCTTTTGAGGAGTGGAACCGACTTGCTTGGTCGGGCGCTTTTGTTTTAATCCTCTTTGTCTTTGTGCTAAATATGATGACTCGAGCCGTTTTAAAATCTGGGCGTCCTAGAGGAAGAGAATAAATGTCTGAAAGTATCTTAAAAGTTGAGAATCTAAACGCTTGGTTTGGCTCCATCCAAGCGTTGAAACATATTGATTTAGAATTCGTGCCCCATTCTGTGACGGCTCTTATTGGCCCCTCTGGGTGTGGAAAATCTACGTTTGTGCGATGTTTGAATCGTTTGCATGAGGAAGTTCCAGGAGCGACGGCTCAAGGCAAAGTCATTTTGCAGGGAAAAAACATTTACGATTCAGCAGTTGATCCCGTTCTTATTCGCCGAAAAATTGGAATGGTTTTTCAAAAACCAAATCCGTTTCCCTCTCTTTCTGTGCTTGATAACGTAGTGGCGGGGCTAAAATTAGCGGGAATTCGCCGTAAAAGTATTCTGTTGGAAGTTGCGGAAAGAAGCTTGAAACAAGCAGCGCTTTGGGAGGAAGTAAAAGACAAGTTGCATCAACCCGGAACCAGTCTTTCGGGGGGACAACAACAGCGCTTATGTATTGCTCGAGCGCTCGCTGTGGAGCCACCGATTCTCCTGATGGATGAGCCCACAAGTGCCTTAGATCCTATCTCGACGGCCAAAATCGAAGAGCTAGTGATTCAACTTAAAAAGAGTATGACTGTGATTATGGTGACCCATAACATGCAACAAGCGGCTCGAGTTTCTGATAAAACAGCGTTTTTTCTCTTGGGGGAACTGGTAGAATTTGGGGAAACGTCAAATGTATTTACGGTTCCAAAAGAAAAAAGAACTGAGCAATACATAACTGGGAAATTTGGCTAATGCAAAGAAGCTTAGATACAGGTTTAAGTGAAGTAAAAGCAAGACTGATCCAGATGGCTGGCTATTTGGAGGAAGCAGTCAAGTTTTCCACTTTGGCTTGGAAAAATCGATCTCGGGAAATGATTGATAAAGTAAATCAGATTGAAGACCAAGTGAACCAAGCTCACATGGATAT
>JBJSXY010000098.1:0-8792 GCA_046086625.1 Pseudomonadota bacterium
TGATCTTTTTTCAATAATATAATCACCCTCTTCGCTTTTACCAAAGGGCCTGGATGAACTAGTTGAGGGCGCTACTTTTTTGGGTTTCACAGCAAGTGCTGAATGCACCCACAGAAAAGTTAAACAAAAGATAAACGCTCGCAAAGCCATGAAAGAGACTCCTATTATTCTTCTAGGGTCTTATCGCCAAGTTTTCATGATTTCATGAGCACGTGAGGCTTCCTTTCCGCCTCGCTGAATGTAACGCAGCATTATCTGAGCCGCTTGCTCTCTTTTTTTAAGAGTATTTCCTAGCAGAATTGAATAGTTAAAGAGCACTTGCGTTGCGTTTGGATTCTCCGCAATAAAAGCATCATAGGCCTTGGCTGCTTTTACAGGTTCATTTACTTCTTCATAACAGAGTCCCAGTCCTAAAATTGCATCTTCATTCTCAGGATTTAACTCCACCGCTTTTTCGAAATATTTGAGAGCCTCTTTAAATCCAAAACCTTCCAAGTAAACGCTCCCCAAATTAATCAAAGAGCTAGGATGCTCTGGTGACTCCTCAGAAGCTTTTTCAAAAAGAGCAGTAGCTTGTATTCGGCTCTTATCTTGCAAAGCCAACATTCCTTCATTGTTACTAATCAGCCCTTTCCAAGGAAAAGAAGAATCCTTTTCCAACTGATCGAAGAAATACTGGGCCAACTCTTTTTTTCCTTGTTTCAGATACTCACATGCCAAAAGAAAAACTGCCTTTTTTTCATTGGGATATCGAAGGAGATACTTTTTAAGAAGTCCCTGGGTCTGTCCCCCTTTTTGAGAAGAAGAGGAAAGCCTGATTAAAACAGCCAAAGCTTCTTCAGAATTCTCGAAATTCGGCTCTTCGCTTTCCGATTTCACTGACTTTATCCAAGGACCAAAGCTCCAGTAGCGTGCCTTGGGAAAGAACCCTTTCATCTGAGCAGATTTCCCTGTTTTTTCTCGACATTTCTCTGCGTAAGAACTCACCACTTTAAATTCACTTGCTCTTTTTGCACAGGCTTCCCAAATTTCTTTTCCTGCTTTTTCAATGGGAACAATATCTTTTTCTTCGATTGCTTTCAAAGCTCCTTCCAATTCGGCTTTTTCTTCTGGCTTATAGGATTTTGGAACTTTTACGGATCTAAAAGCGCTAGCCATTTCCTGATAGGCCTCGCCCTTTTCATAAAGTGCGGCCACTCCCCAATCGGGAACTCCAAATTCAACAACATTGTCATAACTTCCCGCAAGCTTCAGAAGAGCTTTTTGTTTCTTCTTTAGCAATGAAACAAAAGCTTCGGGTGGAAAACGCAATTTTATTTTTTGATACTTTTCACGTTCAGCTTTCACACTTCCAAATTCAACTTCGGCTAAATAAAAACTGGCAAGTCCCAAACTAGCTTTTTTTCGAGGATCGACTTGAGTGCGAATTTCTTTAACCACTGCATCTTTGTCTGTGGTTTTACCAGCTTTTTCCATAAGCCGTGCCAACTCAGCTAAAATTTTGACCCGCTCATCTGAATTTCTTGCCTCTTTTGAAAGCTCTCGATAAATCGCTTTTACTTTGTCCCAATTACCTTCTTTTCGATAGATCTTTGACTGACTAATTCGGATGGCTCTTCTTTCTTCCTGACTCACTCCAGACTCCTTAAGGTACTGGTCATAAAGCTTGAGAGCCTCTTTGTTTTTTTCAAGGAGTTCAGAAAAGACCGCTGCATTGTAAAGTGCTTTCCTCGCTTCTTTATCTGCTGGAAATCGTTCTGCGTAGTCCTCATAGAAGCGCTGAGCCTGCTCGAAATCGTACGCTTTCTCCGCAGTCTTTGCGATTGAAAGCATCATTTGTCCCACATATTCACTTTTAGGATATTTGGAAACAAAAACACGAGCCATCTCAGTTGCTTTTTCCGTACTCTCCCCTTTTTCATAACTTACAAAGGCGTTGTAGAGAGCTTTCTCAGCCAAATCCGATTTTGGATTTGCTTGATAAAATCGAAAATAAGCATCTCCCGCTTCTGTCCATTTGTTTTCTTTTTCAATCGCTTCGATTTGCTTAAAGTCCACTTCTCCCATGATTTGCTTCATTTCTGCTTTAAACTTTGCATCTCCCAATGAAGCTTGCTCATAAAATACTTGAGCCTGTTTGGTGAGGCCCGAGTAATCCTTACGAATGTTGTACATATCAAGAATTAAATGAGCTGCTGTGGGTGCAGTTCGGTGTTTGGGCTTGTCTTTTACCAGTCCCAAAAACACTTCGTTGGCCTTTTCAAAGTGATTTTTTTGGTAATAAATCGCCCCTACTCGGAAAACAGCGTCGGTTACGTGAGGCGCTTGAGGGTATTCCTGGCTATAAATTTGAGCCACTTCGATAAACTTCTCTTCTGGTTCGTTGAGATCTTTAGGAGAAGTATCTACTTTTTTTGCTTCTTCTTTAGAGTACTTGGTGATCTTGGTGTTCTTTGCCGTGAGATGCTCAACCGATAGGAGGGCATTATAGACCGATTCCTCACTCATTTTGTCTTTGGGAGGGATTTTTGACGCCATCAAGTAGGAGTCGCTTGCTTCCATCCATTGCGATTGAGCATAGAGGGCTTCCCCTCTGAAGAATGCAATTTTCTTTCGACTCGGAAGTTGCGGAAAGTTCTTTAAGAGGCTTGAGTAGAGCTTGATGGCAGCTTCATAGTGACCCTTATCACTGCTTCTTTGCCCTGCTTGATGGTGAAAGAATGCAGCTTTCTCTGCTTCCCCAGCAATGAGATCGAGCATTTCTTTCTTCTCACTTTGTTTGTCCTCAGGAAAACTTTTTGCCCAATTGGAATCGTCATTAAATTTTTCTACTAATTCAACGAGCTTATTAACCCCTCCTTTGGATTTTCCAAGTCGGGCCTCCGACTCATAAATGCCCAAATACCATTTGGGGGCCTCTGGAGCATCCCCGAATTCCTTAATGAGTCGAGTGTAAGCTTTTACAGCTGCTTCATCTTGCGCTTTGGAACTAAACAATTGGGCCAGAAGTTTTAAATTATCCAAAGCTTTTGATTTGCCTTGAGCTTTCGTAAAAAATTCCACAGCGTCATCTACTTCACCCGTATCTCCATAGAAAACCACCAAATCTCTAAGTGCTTGCTCTCGAAGACTAAACTTTGCTTTCTCTGCACTCGAGCCCAAGCTCAAGATAAGGGACTTCATATCTTTTACAGCCTGCCGAGCGCCCCCGGTGTTCAAATCCACCCAAGCTAACTTATAGCGTGCATAGTCTTTTAGGTTTGAATCGCGTTTTACAAGTATTTGATAGTAATTTTTGGCCTCTTTGAATTTATTTTGATCGAAATAAGTATCGGCTAAGTAAACGGTGGCATCTTCGTATTTGCGACTTTGAGGAAAATCTTTTACAAGCCGTTCTAGATACTTCACGCCTTTCTTATCATTTTTGGCTTCCATTTCCACAAAGCCAATAAAGTAAATCACTTCGTCAATTTTGGGGTGCTTTGGATATTCTTTTTCAAGTTGATAAAAGACTCGCAGAGCGTCTTTTAGATACGCACTGGAACGGCTGTTGTCTAACTGAGGGGCAGCTCCCCCTTTTTTGCCTTCTGCTTGGGCTTGTTCATAATCGCTATACTGTTGATTGTAGACTTGCGATTCCCTGTAACTAAACTCCATATACTTTTCGACATAAAGTTGACCCAATTGAAGAAGAACATTGTCTCGATTAACTTTCGCGCCTGAATCGAGTTCTTGCCTTAAAAGCTTAATGGCTTCATCTCGTTTTTCCGCCACGAAAGTCTCTTTTGCAAACAAGAAATCTTGTGCAGACATCGAAGGTGTTTTCAACTTGGACTTCTGTCCCCTGATTTCAGCTCTTGCGCTCTTATAAGAGAAGCTCTTTTCTGGAAGAGCGACTCGAGACTGTTCGGGAAGGTCAAAGTTTTTATAATCTTCGCTTTCACCCCAAGCCGTTCCCAAATTCACAACACTAACAACTGCAAATGAAATAAAATGCTTTTTAGTTAACACAGGAGCTCTCCGTTGTGTAAATGTAAGTGCCTAACTCATCTTCCCAATACTCGCCATTGAATGGCCAAAAATGATAACCCTCAGCTACTTTAGTTTCGACATCCGTCACCCGTTTAGGAGGAAGCCCTGACTGGCTCTCAATGAGTTCCTTTTCACCCGTCACAACTTCCACTTTTAAATAATTGGCTTGCTCTCGTTGTTGGAGAAGCTCATTGAGTTTTCTTTTGTGAATATTTTTTATTGTCTGGCCCGTTTCTTGGACGATTGTATCTTTGAGAGCATCTACTTGGTTCATCATTCTTTGAATCTGCTCATTTTTGGATGTTTTAGAAAGGCTCGCTTTCTCTTCGATTAAACTTTCCAAGATTTTTAGATTTTTTTGAACGCCCTGATCTCGTCCAATCACACTCATAAAGGCACGATTAAGATCTTTCTTTTCTTTATAGGCTCTAAAATAAGCCTCGCTGGATCCAAGTGAGGCAGCTTCTTTTTCCATAGAGGAAATAATGGGGTCGTAGATTTTAAAAAAAGCGCTGAGATCTCTTCGCATTTCATCGTATTTACACAAACGATGCAAAATGGTGGCTTTCAGTAAGTAAGCTTCACCCACAAGATCCTCTTTGTAGAAGGGAGAAGTTACGGTTTGAAGATTTCCAAGAGAGACTGTCGCATCATTCATTTTCATCAGTGGCCAGCTTGCTTCTAAAAGCACATCAATCCAATAAGGAGACGAACTTAAAAACTTTGAGTAAAGCTCGACGGACTTTTCAATTTCATCTGCTGAATAGGCAGTTCTTGCCAAGTTCAATCTTCCTAACTCCTCAAGCGGATAGAGATCTTTATTGCCCCGAGTAGTCGAAACAACTTTCTCAAAATAATAAGCAGCATCTTTGTAGTTTTTCTTTTTGGTTGAAATAATGCCTAAAAAGTATTGAGCCTTCGGGAAAAAATTAGATTGTGGAGAAACCGATTTAAGAGCACTTTCAGCTTCAACATTCTTTCCGGTATTAAAAAAATAGACGCCTTTGGCAAATTGAGCATGGCCTCTGACAGAACTGGGAATAAGTTTGTCATCCATTTTGGCAATCACATTTCCGATTTTGTCGACTAAATCCATCCGCTCCGCAATCGTAACAGCATTCTTAATGGCTTTTTCATACACTTCTCGAAAACGCTCATCCGGATTCATCAAAACATTTCTGAAGGAGAGGTAGCTTGAATAAAAAAGCCCTTGTTCAAAGAACGTCAGACCTTGATAGTACAGAGCTCGATTTCTGATATTGGCGTCAGTTGTCGAGCTAATCGTTTGGGAGAAATATTCAAGCGCTTTGTCGTAGTTACCGGATTCAAATGAGCGCCGACCTTGCTCAAGCAAGCTGGTTTTGGAATTATCAGCAGCTCCCAACTGAATGCAGATCAACAAAGCTAAAACCCCGGTTTTTAAGGTTCGAAGAATCATAGGTCTGGACCTCATGTTTTATTTTTGAAAACTAAAAATTTGAATCAGTCTACAGCGGCATCTTCGGCAGCCAGAAGCTTAGAGAAAGCCCAACGGCATAGTTGTTACGAAAAGTTGGTGTTCTAGCTTGCGTCGTCGGATTAATTGTTTGCTCGGTGTACATGTAGTCTCTCAGTTCAAGCTTCATAGAGAACCACTCCCGAAAGAAAACTCGCATTCCCACTGCTGGATAAAAAGTGAAATAGGAATCGGTTTCCGTTTTAGCAAGTCCTGCTCCCAAGCCAAAGTAAGGTTCAATGTAAGCAATAAATTTCGACAAGGTTGCCATTTTTCCGTAGATCGGAGTGAACTGCACACCGGTGGTCAGAAAATATAAAATCCTCTGCGGATCTGGCCTCAACTTTCCAGAAGAAGAAGTCAGATCATCGGTAAAAGTCGTAAAAAAGTTTTTTGAAAATGTGAAGTTGATAGGCTCGAGAGCAAACCAATCTTTTAAATGAAGCGAGTAGCTCCCTCCGCTTGTCATAGTTCTACGAACCGTTCCAAAAGGAATCCCACCAAAATTAAGGGGCGTAATTTCATGCCTCCACTCTTTCCGAGTAAATTTTCTTTGGATAATGAGGATTTCTTCGTTGGGAATAGAGCCAATTTCAGAGAGTTGTTTTTCAATTTCTGTTGTTTCTGCCGCAAATCCCAAGGAAACAGACATCAAGAACAGACATGCTAATTGAATGAATGAATAAATTCTCATGAAGGGCTATGAAGGACTAGGTTATCTTAAAAGTATAGCCCTGAAACTTTTAGATATCCACCACTTAGCAGTTTATCCACAGCGCGAGGCAGCATGCAATGCCCCGAGTCGCTCTTCAAAGCCTTAAGGGAGATGGATTTCGTAGCTTTCTAAAATTCTTTCACCTTGAACAAGCTGTGCCTGACACTGCGCTTTTAAAAGTGTTAGTTGTTCCATTAAATACTCCCCACTTGAGGCGCTCTCGGTGCTTCTAAAGGTGCCGCAGCGGGGAAATGGAATCGGATGGCAGGAAATATCTATCTTTAAAGACTGCTCATAAAAACGAAGTTCATCCCCTTGATCTCCTTTTTTCTCTAGGGACACTGCATTTCCCTCAAAATGAAGAAATCCGCAACGATCCACTCGAGGGGGACTCATGAGAAAGACCTTTTTACCATTTTCAATGGACAAGAGGGCCGGATTCTTTTCACCAAAACTTAAGTGTTCCACTAAAGCTTTTGGAGCTTCTTTGGGATTCTCTCCGAATATTTCAAATACGTGAGTAGCTTTAAATAAAGGAGGGATAATAACTGCTCCAAAAAGTATGTTGGATAGAATGTGCCCGAGGATAAGTAGCGTTTTTAAGTTTTTCATGGGCGCTGGCTTAAGCAAAACTCATACCCAACTCCCTCTTGATTTTCGGGATTCTTTCAGGTTAGATTGAACTCAGATGATGCTTTTTTCGTTCGCTCAGTCCACAAATCAATCCAACCCCAGTCATTCCCTGTGATGTTTTTGCAACCTTCTAAATTGCTTTTTTCATGAATCCTGTCGTGGTCACTCTTCCAGATGGGTCCAAGCGCAATTTTGACGGGGCTGTGACGCCCTCAAAAATTGCAGCAAGTATTGGGAAGCGACTTGAAGAAGCTGCAGTTGCTGCCAAAGTCGATGGCCAAGAATGGGATTTAAATCGACCGATTGAAAAGGATGCTCAAGTTGCCATTATCACCAAAGAATCCAAAGAAGGCTTGGAGGTTCTCAGACATTCTACTGCTCACTTGCTCGCTCATGCTGTTAAAGAGCTTTACCCCAAATCTCAAATTACGATTGGCCCCGTAATCGAAGATGGATTTTATTACGATATCGATTTCCCAGAGCCGATTACCCCAGAGGATCTACCGAGAATTGAAAAAAAGATGACTGAAATAGCTGCTCGCGGTCTTGAAGTAGCTCGACAGGAAATTCCCCGAGATAAAGCGATAAATCTTTTTCAGAAAATGGGAGAAAACTACAAAGCGGAACTGATCGGTGGCTTTCCGCCCAATGAAGTCATAACTGCCTACACGCAAGGTGAGTTTACGGATCTTTGCCGAGGTCCCCACGTTCCCAATCTTAAAAAACTAGGAAAATTTAAACTTCTTTCTCTAGCAGGCGCTTATTGGCGAGGAAACGAAAACAATAAAATGCTCACTCGCATTTATGGAACTGCTTTTTCCACGCAAAAAGAACTCGATGAGCACTTACACCGATTAGAAGAAGCAAGAAAACGAGACCATCGAAAATTGGGTCCAGAACTGGGACTTTTCACATTTTTGCCGATTGCTCCTGCCATGCCGTTTTATCTCCCAAAAGGCGCCTGGCTTTTTAATGCGTTGGCGGATTTCATGAGAAAAGAAACGAAGGGCTTGGGATTTGAGGAAGTCATTTGTCCTCAACTCATGACTGCAGAGCTCTGGAAAACAAGCGGCCATTGGGAGCACTATCGCGACAACATGTTTGTTATCGAACATGAAGAGCGCGATACACTTTGTTTGAAACCCATGAACTGCCCGGGTCATGCGGCCCTGTTTGGTACAACCAAAAGAAGTTATCGAGAACTTCCTCTCCGATTTTCTGAATATTCAAAACTTCACCGAGATGAAAGAGCGGGCGTCACTCACGGAATCTTAAGAACTCGAACTTTCAGTCAAGATGATGGCCATATTTTCTGTGCAGAATCTCAAATTGGTGAAGAGGCTTTAAAAGGAATTGCTTTCACATTCCGAATTTACGACCTTTTTGGTTTTAATGAAGTTGAATTAAAGTTAGCAACTCGACCCGAAAAGTTTTTGGGCACGCCGGAAACTTGGGACAAAGCTGAAAAAGCATTGCAAGAAAGTCTAGAGTCGTTTGGTCGCCCCTTCACAATTGCCAAAGGAGAAGGTGCTTTCTACGGTCCCAAAATCGAATTCCATATCAAAGATAGTCTCAAACGAACTTGGCAATGCGGAACCATTCAACTCGACTTCGGACTTCCGGAGAGATTCCAATTGGAGTTCACCGACTCAGATGGCAAAGCCCACCGACCCGTCATGATCCATCGAGCTGTTTTGGGAAGTATCGAAAGATTTTTTGGTATTTTAGTAGAGCATCACAACGGGCATTTTCCATTCTGGATTAGCCCGGTTCAGGCAACGGTTCTCAATGTTACCAGTGATCAGGAATCGTATGTAAAAGAAGTGGCTCAAACTCTGAGAAGCTGGGGTTTACGAGTTGAAGAAGATTTAAGAAATGAAAAACTCGGATACAAAATTCGAGAAGCCCAAATGCAAA
>JBJSXY010000099.1:0-2342 GCA_046086625.1 Pseudomonadota bacterium
CAGACCTGCTGACATGGAAACACTGTCCCACAAGGGTGCCTATTTTCGCAATAAACTTTTTTGGTCTTTTCCTTGTCGGATTTTTTGTCCTTCATTATATTCGGGATCGACTTAAGGGGGGGCATCTTGGTTAATACCAAACAAGGATCGATGGGGTGGATTGAAGTTATCTGTGGAAGCATGTTCAGCGGCAAAACAGAAGAGTTGATACGCCGCATCAATCGTGAAAAGATTGCCCGTCAGAAGGTTCAGGTCTTTAAACCCAAATTAGATAATCGTTTTTCTGAGGATCATGTCGTTAGTCACTCCTCTTTGGCATTTAATGCTGTGAATATTGAGGATCCTGAGCAGATTCTCACTCTGGTCGAAGACAACACCCGTGTTGTGGGGGTAGATGAAGCTCAATTTTTAGCTCCAAGTATTGTTGAAATCTGCCATCGTTTAGCAAATCGAGGCTTACGAGTCATTGTGGCAGGGTTAGATATGGACTATCGAGGCATTCCTTTTGGTCCCATGCCGCTTTTGATGGCTACCGCCGAAGTTGTTACGAAAATGTCAGCAATTTGCACGGTTTGCGGCAACACGGCCTCCAGAACTCAAAGACGTTCATCGGATGAGACCAAAGGGGGCGGCCAAATACTGGTCGGAGCTGGCGAGTTTTATGAAGCTCGCTGCCGTCGATGTTACGAACCGACCCCATAGAACTAGATTATTCTCAAAACTTGGGGCAAACTCTCGAGCCTCATGTTACCAAAATCGCGCCCACCTGAATTTAATGCGTCTCGAATTGATTGGGACCTAAAACACAACTCCGATCATCAGCTGTATGAAGACTTTTTTCAAGATCGACGGGCTCCTGAAATCCCAAAGTCTTTTTTAAAACCGCAATCCCTCTGGCTCGAAATCGGAGCTGGCACGGGCCATTTTTTTGAATCTCTAGCGCGCCTTCATCCCGAAAAAAGCCTAGTTGCAATTGAACGAGACCGAATGCGGGGGAAAAGATTGGTTCGCCGCTCTCAAGAATGCGGACTTACAAATTTTTTAGGAATTCGAGGCAATGCAATTTCTGCTTTCATGACGGGAATCGCTTCTGAAACGTTAGAGCGAGTTTATATTCTGTATCCATGTCCTTGGCCAAAGAATGCACATCGAAAACATCGCTGGCACTTTCATCCCACGATGCTAAAGCTGGTTGCAGCTCTCGAGAAAAATGGCCACCTGATTTTGGCTTCTGATCAAAAGTTTTATGTAGATGAAGCTCATTATGTTTGCACCCAAAAATACGGCCTTGAAGTTCTAAGACATGGGGAAATCTCTCCTCATCCCTTAAATGCACTAGAACTTTTCCCCAAGGGTCGCACAAAATTTGAACAAAGTTTTCTAGCCCAAGGACAGCCCTGTTATGAGCTCATAGTTAAGAAATCATAAACTTTTTAATTCTTTAAAAGAAGACTCAGAACTTTGATTTGATCTTTTAAGTTGGGATACGGCTGAAAAGTTTCCCCTCTCATCTGATGTAAGTACTGCTTTAAAATTTCTACATAACCTTCAAGCCATCCCGTTCCATGATAGGAATACTGCTCACTTCCAAAAGAAGAGTCATCGGGTCGATGCAACGTCAATCTCTTTCCTCCTTCCCCAATTATCAATTCGTCGGGGTTTAGAAAAGCCCACGAGACTGAACGTTTTTCCCCTATCACATGAATTTCTAATTCGTTTCCAGAACCATGTGCTGTCTTAGAAATAGAACCCATGGAGCGGCGATTTCCCGAAAACTCCATAGAAATTAAATTATGTGTATCTCGATGTTTAGAATCTGAATTGGCAACCGATTTCCAAACATTCACTTTTTGAGGAAGCTCTCCGGCTAAAAAGAAAACCAGATCGGCCCAGTGTGTTCCTAAATCCAAGAGCACGTCATAAGAACCACTGAGACGAATATCATCCTTCCAAGTCTTTTTAACATCTCCCGAAAGTTTTTTCTGTGCTGCACTTGATTGCCAATAACGCCCTTCAATAGTTACCCAACTGCCCAGTTCTCCCACTTCAAGCATTTTTTTAAGAGTTTGAATGCCCCAAGTTTGTCGATATCCATGAAACACTGCCACGGGGATTCTAATTTTCGAAAGAAGCTCAACTTGCTCTAAATTCACAGCAGCAGGTTTTTCACAAATGACCCAACTAAAACCAGCCTTTTCAGCTTCTAAAATGGAATTGGCATGAAGCGCATGAGGATTCGCCAAAATCAACACTGAGTTTTTATCGGGTGAAATCTCAGATAGCTTCTGGTTTCGGGAGAGCGGGATCGATCTTTTAATTTCCCAATCAGGTCTTAAGACCCC
>JBJSXY010000100.1:0-2058 GCA_046086625.1 Pseudomonadota bacterium
AAAGACCCTGCGAGAATCTTCAGCTAACCATTTTTCCCAACCCATCTTCTCTGTTTCGCTAAAAGGTGTTCGAGAGCAGTCGAAGCTAAAAAACCTAAAAAACTCGAGTTCCTTTGCGTCTGGCTGAGGACGCTCCGTTGCGCAGGAGTGGATCCCAAAAACTGATTTGGGAATTTCTTTTTGGAGATCCCGCAAAAGGAAAGCCGTACCTTTTGGCGGCCAGAAAGGCTCGTCGATTTGGAGCCAGAGCTCGCCGGTAAAAGTGCCTTGGCGAAGCTGCTTGGAAATTCCTAAAACCAGAGACGCCCATTTGGGATAAATTTCATCAATTGATAGCGATAAAGTCCGAGCCACGGTATGGGGACCTGCTATTTGAATTTTGAAACGCGGGCTTTCACAAAACTCATTCTGAAATGCTTCTAATGCAATGGAAGCTTTCTCATCCCAGTATCCCAGCTCAAAGCCTCTTAACACTTGGCCAATCATGTCCTCTTGAGAGTTTAGCTCTGGTAATTGCGGCAAAAAAGGCAAGTGGGGGGAGTTGTCTTTTACAAACTGAATCGCTTCTTTAACCGACTTAAATGGCAAGCTTCCCACAAAAAATGTGGGCTTCATGTAAGGCGCTTTCGCTGAAAGTTTCTTTCAAATTCTTCCACAAACACCCCTTTCACTTCTGAAAAACTAGGGCAGAGGTCTTTGAGCTCTTCTTTGAGTGAAGTCATCACAGCTCCTGAAAACCCACAGGGGCTAATCTCATGAAATCCCGAAAGATCATTATCGATATTAAGCGCAATTCCATGAAGCGTAACCCAACCCTTAAGAGCGACTCCAATACTCGCAATTTTTTTCGTCTGGCCTTTTACCCACACCCCAGTGGCGGCATCTTTTCTCTCTCCCAGAATCCCCCAATGAGAAATCGTATCAATTACCACTTGCTCAAGCGTTCTTAAGTAAAAACCAATATCTCGCTCGCCTTCTTTCAAAGACAAAACAGGATAGGCCACTAGCTGCCCTGGATTATGAAACGTAGCTTCGCCCCCTCGCTCAATAACAAAAGAGGGGTAGGGGCGCGTGGGCAGATCTTTACTTTTTCTTCCAAACGTAAAAACTCTTGGGTGTTCTACTAAGTAAAGCCTGTCTGGGAAAACAGGGTTTCGCCTTTTTTCCAGTACTGTCTTTTGTTGAATTTCGTACGCTCTGGGGTACTCGCAAAGCCCCAAGTCTACGACTTCTAAATCACTTCTTGTAAACATGGATTGCTTTTTTAAAGGCTAACTCGACTGCTTCCGGAAATGCTTCCGGCAATGTCGGATGCGTATGAATCGTTCGAACGAGATCTTCCGCTGTTGCTCCCATTTCAATGGCAAGCGTTGCTTCTGCAATGAGATTGGAAGCCTCAGGTCCCACAATATGCACACCAATCACCGCTTCTGTTTTTTCATCAATCAGCACTTTTAAAAACCCTTGGCCCTCATTAGTGCTCAAAGCTCTACCATTCGCTGCAAAGGGAAACTTTCCTACTTTATAAGCAATGCCGTGTTCTTTAGCTTCTTTTTCACTCAGGCCTGCAGTTGCAATTTCAGGATCCACAAATACGGCCCAAGGAACGGTCTTGTAATCTTTAAAAGCTTTTTTGCCAGCAATGTTTTCAGCAACCAAAAGGCCGTCTTGCGTCGCTCGATGAGCAAGCTGAGGAGCGCCTGTCACATCCCCAATCGCCCACACGCCAGCAACATTGGTTTTTCCTTGGCGATCTGTTGGGACATTGCCTCTCTGATCAATCTTCACGCCGATTTTTTCAAGGCCCAAGCCATCTGAATTTGGCTTTCTCCCTACTGAAACTAAAATCGTATCGGCTTCGAGCGTCTTTTTACCGTCTTTCGTTTCTACTTCTAAATGCAGCACAGATTCTTTTGCCGGATCTTTTTCTTTTAAGCCGAGAGCTTTGGTGCTGGTGAGAACTGTCATTCCCAATTCTCGCATTTTCTTTTCAACCACTTGAACGAGCTCTTTTTCTACGGTAGCTAGAAGTTGCTCGAGCGCTTCCACAATCGTTAC
>JBJSXY010000101.1:0-3574 GCA_046086625.1 Pseudomonadota bacterium
GCCCTCACCTTCCCGGATCTCATGTTTTAGATTTATTTGCGGGCCAAGGACGATTCTCTTATTCCGCTTTGGCAGAAGGAGCAGCCTGCGCGACGCTCGTAGAAAATAATACTGTAACAGCCAGGGAACTTTCTACTTTAAGACCCAAGAAAATTCCTTCCTCTCAAGAAAGTCGAGTTTTTTGCCAAGATGCGTGGACTTTTCTAGCAGAGAACTCGGGTGATTTATACGACATCATTTTCGCGGATCCTCCCTTTGAGGATTGGAATTCACAAATGGAAACTAAGCTTTTCAACCTCGTTTCGCACTTCTGTAAACCTGGAACTATTTTGCTTGTGAAGTACCCAAGCGAAATGCTAATTTCTAGCGAGCATCCGGGGTTTAGCATGTGGAAAATAAATCACTTCGGGGAATCTCAACTCGCGTATTTTACCTATGGCCAAAGCTAAACGAGTTATTTATCCGGGTACTTTCGACCCGATCACCAATGGCCACGTTGACATGATTCAGCGGTCTCTAGAGGCCTTCGATGAAGTGATTGTCTTGGTGGCCCATTCTCTTAAGAAAAAACCTGTTTTTGATGCCAAAGTAAGAAAAAAGTTAATTGAAGAATGCTTTAAAAACGACCCTCGAGTGAAAGTTGAAATATACGATGGTCTTTTAGCCGAATACGCTCGCAAGCATAAAATCCATGCAGTCTTAAGGGGACTTCGGGTTGTATCAGACTTTGAATATGAGTTTCAGATGGCAACCATGAACCGGAAAATGAATCCTAAGCTCCAAACATTTTTTTTAATGGCATCGGATAATTTCTTTTTTGTTAATTCAACCTTAGTGAAAGAAGTCTTTTCGCATGGGGGCAGTGTGAAGGATTTAGTCCCGCCGCATGTGGAAAAGAAAATGCGTGAGGTCCTATGTTAAAGTTTGCAACCAGAGTCCAATCTTTAAAATCATCTTCCATCATGGAAATTTCTGCGAAAGCGCAGGAGTTAAAAGCCAAGGGGTTCGATGTCATAAGCCTAGCTGCGGGAGAGCCCGATTTTAATACTCCAGAGGCCATTCAAAGAGCAGCCACCCAAGCGATGGCTGAGGGAATCACTCGCTACACTCCTGCGCCTGGTTTTTTAGCACTTCGAGAAGTGATTGCGGAAATGGTTACTCGCGAAAATGGCTACGAAGTAAGCCCCGATGAAGTCACGATTGTATCGGGAGCGAAACATGGAATTTATTTAACTCTTCAATGCCTTGTAGAGCCTGGCGAAGCAATTCTGGTTCCGACTCCTGCGTGGGTGAGTTACAGCCCCATGGTTGAACTCACGGGCGCTCATATTATTCCCCTTCCGCTTTTTGAAGAGGATGGTTATCGCCCTAATGTGGACCGCTGGAAAGGGCTTGCCATTCCCCCGAACGCGAAAGGAATCATCATTAATTCCCCCAATAATCCAACGGGAGTTGTATATACCAAAGAAGATCTCACTCGCTTAGTCAGTTGGGCGCTCCAAAGAAATCTTTGGATACTTTCTGATGAAATTTATGAAAAAATTCTTTACGACGGGGCGACTCACACGAGTGTTTCTGCGTTGGGCCCCGAAGCTAAGAATTGCACAGTTACGGTCAGCGGTTTTTCAAAGAGTTACAGCATGACCGGTTGGCGACTTGGATGGACGATAGCTCCTAAAGAGTTTTCAAAGAAACTGGGAGCCCTTCAGAGTCAGAGTAATAGTCACACAACAAGTTTTGTTCAATGGGCGGCTATCACAGCGGCTAAGCTTCCTCCCACTATTTTACAATCCATGGTGACTGAGTTTGATACGCGACGTCAGTACTGCATGAAGCGGCTGGATGGGCTTTCTAACTTTTTAACCTACACGCGCCCCACGGGGGCTTTTTATTTCTTTATCAATCTTTCCAAATTTCTTGGGCCTCGCAAAATGTCCGATGTGGACTTTGCAAGGACTCTTCTCGAAAATGAGTACTTAGGGGTTGTTCCCGGATCTTCGTTTGGGAAAGAAAACTGCATGAGAATCTCTTATGCTACTTCATTAAAAAACCTAGAAACCGCTTTTAATCGTCTCGAGAATTTTTTTAAGAGTCATTAGAACGAGTGGCCCAACTCGACATACAAAGCTGATCCTTCGGGGGTTAAAGCAAAGTCACTTCGGATAATAAAACGATCATTCCATGTGATTCTTGTCCCCCAACCCGTAGACGCATGAATGGTTCCAATTTCGACGGGTAACAGTTGATTCCATACGCGTCCGAGATCAATCCAAGGAACCAGCACAACTTCAAGCTTTTGTTTCGCCCACCCAAACTCGAATGCCTCCCAGCGAAGCTCAAAACCCAGGGCAGTTTTAATATGATCAATAAAGCGATTGCTCTGATACCCGCGAATAAATTTATCTCCCCCAAATCCAATCGTACTTTCCGACCCCCCCACAGCGCCTAATTCAAAAAACGGTGCTTCTCCGCTAATCGCTTCAAAAAGAGTTCGATGAGCAAGCGTTAAAGTGCGTTGTAGGCTCCAAAAATGCCGAAACGTATAAGTGCTTCGAAGAAAATTGTAATCGCTTCCCAGAAGCTTGGTTGACCAATTTAAGAAAATTTCGTGAAAGGTACCTCGATGTGGATTAGGAGCGAAATCCAAAGCATCATACACAAAAGCAAACCCAATATTGTGAGTTCTCCCTCCCTGAATGCCTAACGGCTTTTCGGACTCTAAGAGAGAGCCTGCCGGATAAGTAACATCTGTCCATTTGAGACCCAACAAAGGCCCCATTTGAAAATATCGATTAATATATTTAAGCACGGCCAAATTGAAGCCGGGCCCAGTTCGTTGATTTTTATAAAGAGCGGAATCTTGTTTGATCAGATCTCTATCTACTGACGTGTTATTGCCGATTCCAAAATAGCGAAAATTAATATCTCGATTGTACGAAACTCGGCCCGTAATATGAAAGCGATCATCGAAAGCATGAGGTAAATCGAGTCGCAGAAAATGCTTGTATCTTCCTGCATCACTTGCAAGGGCCTGCGCTGCAATTTCCATTTCATGAGGATCTTCGCGCTTCACGTTTGCAAAAACTGCATTCAACCCTAAGTTAAATCCGGTATCAGAGCTTGGAAACAGAAGCGGAATCCCTTGCAGGGTCCAGGGATCTCCTAAAAAGCGAAACCCCCTTCGGCTCACAATTTTATCAATTCTCTGGGCAACTTCCTCACCAAACTCTTCGAAGTCTTTTCCAATAGCATTTTTCCTTTTATCTCTTTTCGATGGCGTTTTATCAAAATATTCAGGATCCTGAATATCGCGATGGTTGGATTTAACTTCCGGAATGGATGGGGCGGCTCCCCAAGCGCTGCAGAATGCTAAGGTGCCCACTACCCACATCCATACTGCGCTCTTTATCATTAGAAATGAATCCCTAATCCTGTTCCTAGGTAAGGCCCCGACAAGTCAAACCGAGCCCCCGATGCAATATAATCCTGCGTTCCTGCTTTAAAAATTCCCAAATCTGCAAAGCGATACCCTGCTTCGAAAACCCAAGAAAATGTGGGATTCATTTTTAAAATA
>JBJSXY010000102.1:0-6377 GCA_046086625.1 Pseudomonadota bacterium
CAGCAATCTAAGAAAAATCAGGTGGTTACAGTACTTAAAGAAGTTCAGTTCCGTCCGCAGACCGGCACTCATGACGTTGATTACAAAGTAAAACACGTGAAAGAGTTTCTAGAAGATGGCAACAAAGTGAAAGTTTCGATCCGTTTTCGGGGTCGAGAAATGGCTCACACCGATTTAGGTTACGCTTTAATCAAGCAAATCGTTGACATGGTGGGTTCCTTGGGTATTGTGGAGCAAAATTCAAAGATGGAAGGGAAAGCTTTATCTTTGATATTCGCCCCTGCTGGAAAACCAGGAGCGAAAAAAGGCGCAAAACCCGCTAGTTCCGGTGAAGGCGAAGGAGAGAAAAAAGCTCCTGCGGCTCCCCAAAAACAAGCAGAAAGTGCTTTAAAATCGTAAGGTTAGTGGAAGTAAGGAAGTAGGATTTATGCCGAAAATCAAATCAGTATCTGGAGCTAAAAAACGATTCAAGTTAACTGGCTCTGGTCGTGTGAAAAGAGCCCGTGCTTTTGGTAACCACATTTTGGAACACAAATCTGCAAAGCGTGGTCGTCGCTTGCGCCAAATGGGAATGGTCCATCCAAGTGATCTACACCAGGTCAAAAGGATGTTGTTGGCTTAACATTAAGTTGAAGTAGGAAGTAGGAAGATATGCCAAGAGTTAAGCGCGGTCCTGCCGGACGCAATAAAAGAAAAAAGTTAAGGCAGAGAACCGAAGGTTTTTATGGTAGTGCTCGTAAAACCGTCAAAGTAGCGCGTGAATACGCTAACAGAGCCGATCGGTATGCGTACCGAGATCGAAAGACTCTAAAGCGAGAAATGCGTTATCTTTGGCAGATTCGTCTAAACGCCGCTTGCAGGCTACACAATCTGAGCTATTCAAAGTTTATTTCTGCTCTAAAGAAATCCAATGTCGAACTCGACAGAAAAGTCTTAGCTGACTTGGCTGTTCGACATCCTGAAGATTTCTCTCAGCTTGTGGCGCTTGTGCGGCCGCAAGCTGCATGAACGATAACTTAGAATCCATTTTATCTGAGGCAAAAAACACTGTCTCTGCTGCGCCTTCTCGAGAAGAGTTGGAGCGCCTTCGTGTCCACTATGTGGGCAAAAAGGGTGTCATTACTAGTCTTCTTCATCAGCTGAAGGACTTGCCGGCTGAAAAGCGTAAAGAGATGGGCGCAAAGCTCAATGACGTAAAAGTGAACGTCGAAAAAGTGTTGAAGCTTCGTCAATCTGAACTTGGAAAAAAAGATCTTGAGGAACAACTCGCAAAAGCGCCGAATTTAGATCTTTCTTTATCAGGGCAATTTTCGACACCTACCGGATCTCTCCATCCTGTCACTCGAGTAATGGAAGAATTTATTCATATCATGAAACGCATTGGGTTTTCCGTTGCGACGGGGCCTGAAGTAGAACTGGATTACTACAACTTTGAAGCCCTCAATACTCCTGAGCATCATCCAGCTCGGGACATGCAAGATACATTTTACATTGAACCTCCAGTACTTTTGCGCTCGCACACTTCTCCGGTTCAAATCCGAGCCATGAAGAACAAAAAGCCACCTTTGCAGCTTATTGCTCCTGGAAAAGTTTATCGGTCAGACTACGACATGACTCACGTACCGATGTTCCATCAAATTGAAGGCTTGATGGTAGATGAACATATTTCGTTTGCTGATCTCAAAGGGGTACTGCACTACTTAGTGAAGAACTTGTTTGGAGCTCGCCCCTTGCGATTTCGTCCGAGTTATTTTCCATTTACTGAACCCAGTGCCGAAGTAGATATGCAGTGCATTTCTTGCTCGGGCTCTGGAAGAGACTGTCGAGTTTGTAAATCCACTGGGTGGTTAGAAATCGGTGGCTGCGGAATGGTTCACCCGAATGTGTTCCGACATGTCGGATATGATCCGGACAAAGTCAGTGGTTTTGCTTTTGGAATGGGAATGGAAAGAATTGCGATGCTCAAATATGGTATCGACGATATTCGCTCTTTCTTTGAGAATGACTTACGAATGCTGGAGCAATTCTCATGTTAGTTTCTTTTAATTGGCTCAAAGAACACTTTGCTAAGGTCGATAACAAAGTTGACCCTCGTGATTTGGCTGACAAGCTCACCATGCGGGGTATTCATGTTGCCGGAATTAAGCGCTCTAACGATTCCTTAGCGAATGTAAATATCGGCAAAATTATTCAAATTGAAAAACACCCGAATGCTGACAAACTCAGAGTCACTCAAGTAGTTTTTTCAGAAGATGAAGGGGCGGAAAAACACCAAATTGTGTGTGGGGCATCCAACATTGCTGAAGGGGATATTGTTCCCGTAGCTCTTCCAGGCTGTGTTCTTCCAGGCGATTTTGCAATTAAGATTTCCACTATCAGGGGCGTTGAATCACGAGGAATGATCTGCTCTGGCAAAGAGCTGGGAGTCTCGGAAGACAGCGAAGGGATTTTGCAACTTCCCAAACATGCTCAACTGGGTCAGCCTCTTTCGAAATTCTTAGGCACCAACGCTGGGTCCGAAGACACGATTTTTGAATTTGAGCTCACGCCGAATCGTCACGATTGCATGAGTGTGATTGGGATAGCTCGTGAAGCGGCTCCTCTTTTAAAAACAACTCTCAAAGAGCCAAAACCGGCTAAATTTAAAGCAGGGGCCCATCGAACTTCTTCCATTATTAAAGTGGAAGTAGACGATCCGGCTCTTTGCCCCCGTTACATAGCTCGAGTGATGGATGGCCTCAAAATTGAAAAAAGTCCCGACTGGATAAAAGAAAGATTGGAAGCTGTTGGCCTAAAACCCATCAACAATATTGTCGATGTCACCAACTACATTATGTTGGAGTACGGACAACCTCTTCATGCCTTCGACTTAAGGCGCATTGAATCAGGTTCCATTCGAGTTGGAGCTGCCAAAGAACAACGTGATTTCACTCTATTAAGTGGCGATATCGTTCAGATAGAACCTGGCGATATTATCATTTGGGACGGAGAACGCCCCATTGCGCTGGCCGGTATTATGGGCGGACTCAATTCACAAATTGAAGACAGCACCACATCGATTGTTCTAGAAAGTGCTGCATTTGATCCAGTTCAAATTCGAAGAACTGCCAAACGTTTGGGACTCGTGACCGAATCATCCAAACGATTTGAAAAAGCATCGGATCTTGCCGCAGTAGCTGCTGCGAGTGAAAAAGCAGCCATGATTTTACGAGATAGCATGAATGCGAATGTCTATCATCCGCCTATTGATACAAACGAATATGGCGTGAAAGAGCATGTGCTGGCTGTCGATATGCGTGAAGTTCGAAAAATCACGGGACTTCCCCAGCTCAGCGCCGAGCACGCAGCGGATCTGCTAGACTCAATTGGTATTTCGTCGCACAAGAAATCTCCCAATGTTTTGAGTGTTAGGCTTCCTAGTTTTAGACAAGATTTGAAATCCACAATCGATTTGGTGGAAGAAGTAGCTCGACTGAATGGTTATGAGCACATTCCCCAAAACTTGCCTCTTTCTGTGGCCACTTTTGATCGACTCGATGAAAGCAGTTTTGAGTTTGAGAATCGAGCGCGTCATGTTTTGTTTAACTCAGGCTTAAGAGAAGCTATTAATTACTCTTTTATCTCTGAAGAGCTTTGCCAAAACTTTGGTTTCATGGGTGAGGATTTAGTTCGCTTGAAAAATCCCTTAAGCGAAGAAATGAAAGTATTACGAACCAGTCTTCTCCCCGGACTTCTTCAGAACTACTTGTACAATATCAATCGAAAAGCCACTGACTTGAAGCTCTTTGAAGTGGGTAAAACCTTTTTTGCCGACTCCAACGAAGAAACTAAAGTGAAAGAAGTGCCAAAAGTAGCGGCAGTGCTCTCTGGCCATCACTTAAATCCTCACTGGAGTGGTAAATCAAAAGAAGTGGATTTCTATTTTGCAAAAGGTCTCGCTGAGCTTTTAGTAAAACAACTAACGACCGTTTATTTAAGCTTTGAGCCCATTAATCTCCCACTTTTACATCCAAAACGAAGCGCTTTAATTAAACTGGGACTCAAAGAAGTAGGCTTTGTGGGCGAAGTACATCCCCATATCAAAGACAGTCTTTTGGAAACTTCAGAGCCTTTGGTGGTTTTTGAACTGAACTTAGAAGTTTTAAGAAAATATGCACGTTCGGGAGTTCGCTACAAAACGCCTTCCCGATTCCCTGGAATCGACTTGGATCTAGCTTTCATGGTTGATGAGTGTGTTTCAGCTCAAAGCTTAGTTGACGGGATTAAGCATGCTGGAGGGCCACTCCTCAGTGAAGTGTCGGTTTTCGATGTGTATCAAGGGGAGAATATCCCTACTCAGAAAAAGTCATTAGCATTCCGACTTCATTTTCTATCCCCAGACAGAACGCTTCAGGAAAGTGAAGTGAATACTTCTAAAGACAACATCATTAAGTCCGTTTCCGAAAAGTTCCAAGCCCAGATCAGAAGTTAGCTTTCGCGGTGCGACAGTTTGCTTTAAGCTAACTTGTTGTTTTCGCATAAAAATCCTATAATTAGCTAACCACAGCAACTGAGCAGTACAACTTTGGAGGCACCATGGAAGAAAAACGAAATTTTATTCTCCCCCAAGCATCAGAGAAGCTCTCCTACCGTTTCATTTTAGATTCTGTTAAAGACAAAATGATACAGCATCAGGAACCTGAAGTTGCCGCTCAAGTAATGGAAGAACCGATCGTAGAAGAAATTTGTGGGACATCCGCTCCAGAAAAACAAACTCAGCTCGAACTCACCAGTGCTACTCTGGAAATTGAAACAGCGGAAGAAGACGTAGTAATGAAACTAAAACCGCTTCCAGAGGGAAAAAAATATTTCCGAATTGGCGAAGTTTCAAATCTTCTCAAAGTTGAACCCTATGTCCTTCGTTATTGGGAAAGTGAATTTAAAACAATTAAGCCTGTAAAAGCGGGAAGCGGACACCGAGTGTATTCGCGAAAAGATGTCGAAACACTTCAAGTGATAAAACACTTGCTCTACAATGAGAAATTCAGCATCAAAGGGGCAAAAAAGAAGCTTTCAGAAAAGAAAAAAGAAGTAAAAGCTAGCAGTCAGCCCGACACAAAAACGCTCAAAGAAATTGCTGCTGGATTAAAGGATCTGGTGAATTTCTTAAGAACTAATTCCCTTTAATAAAGCGAAAACGGGGCGCGTGGTTTTGGAACTCCGGGAGGCTGATTAAAAGGCATCCAAGGAGTGACTTCTCCTTCTAGATCGGGTCGCACATTTTCCCAAGGCCCACCGTTGATCATTCCAGAAATCCAATCGGCCAAAGAAACATTCAAACTGGTTGTTCTGCCGAGCGGATATTGAGTAAAAGTGTGGCCCCAGGATTCAGTGAAAAATACTTTTTGGTGAGGAGTATTTACTCCAATTTGTTGGTTAGCTGCATGAATAATGGTATCCCGAATCACCGTAGAATAATCAGGAGCTCCGAGGCCTGTAGCAAATCCTGTCATGACATAATCTGAGTAGGAATGGATGAGCCCAAATTTTATGTGAGGAAACTTCCTACGGTTGAAATCTAAAACCGCTCCAAAGTTTTCGGCGGGTCGACTGTTTTCATCCACAGGAAATCCCTTATAAGCGTTCCAATTTTTAAGAAGTCTTGTATACATCACTTCGGAAACAAAGGGAGTTTGGAACGGAGTGCCTGCATCGCTAATCACATATTTCTGCGCATGAGGAAAAAGGGCATTAAAGTTTCTCATGTGCGTATAAGCTCCAATGGCCCCTGCACTGGTTCCCATCAACACCACTTTTTTAGCTTCAGGAAAAAACTGAGCTGCTTCTTTCAAAATAGTGAGGGCATTATTATAGCCATTGTGATTCACTTCATAATTAGTGAAGGGTTTTCCGTAATCGATTTTTGAATCCCCCACATGAACATCGCCCGTGCAGTAAGGAATGGTAACGATCGTGTAGTCTTTTAGCGGATTAGCGGGATCCTCATGATTGAAAATACCTTCGCCATGATTCCAGTCTTGAGTGAGATCTGGAGTAGATAAATTCAAAGCCATCCCTACTGAGCAAGTCATTGCATCCCAACAGGCTCCTCCCCCAAACATGAAAATAAGTAAATTCTCCGAACCTCTTCGGGGGATGATGGTGAAATAAGACGGTGAACCATCTCCGCAAGTAAGCCCCTTTAATTCGTGAACACATTGGATGTCGTAATCGCAACCTTTGGGTGGTTCGAGAGCAAAAAGAGAAACAGCGATACAGAGACCGAATCCTAAAATCCATTTTGATAGAAAATTCATGTGGTTCTTACGCTCCAACGTCAGAAAGAATGGGCGGGAATGTACCGATTTCAAAGGGTTTTGGGAAGCGCAGAGATTGTC
>JBJSXY010000103.1:0-4925 GCA_046086625.1 Pseudomonadota bacterium
CTCAAAATTTTGAAATATCCAATCGCCGACATCTCAGACAAGTGAGTTCCCCCGCACAGCTCCACACTAAAAGCAGAGTCCTCATCGCCCACCCGAACTACTCGAACGAACGAACCATACTTCTCATCGAAAAATGCAAGAGCTCCCTTTTTTATAGCTTCGTCATAGGACATTTCTGAAATATCCACTTTAATATTTCTGAAAACTTGCTCATTCACCAAAGACTCAATTTGTTTTAATTCACTCGCTTGAAGCGCTCTTGGATAGGTAAAGTCAAATCTGAGTTTATCAGGATCCACCAAAGAACCAGCTTGTTTGACTCTATCGCCTAAAATTTTTCTTAACGCTGCATGAAGTAAGTGAGTCGCAGTGTGATTGCGCATGGTCAATTGTCGAAGCCCTGAATTCACTTCTTGTTCAACCTGCTCGCCTTTTCGAAGCGTTCCCTCTTCAACAGTTAAATGCAGAACTGACTGCTTAGCTACTTTGAAAGCAGATTGGACTTTCGCTTTTAAACCACGAGAAATAATAAGTCCTTTGTCACCCACTTGACCGCCCGATTCAGCATAAAAAGGAGTTTGATTGAAAACAGCGTACCCCTCCCCTTTTAGCTCGCTCGTTTCGTTGCCTTGTGAATCACAGAGACAAATGGCTTCCCCCACTGAGCTCAAGTTTTCATAGCCAAGAAACTTGTTCGGTTCCTTTAGTTTTTCAACAGCTTTGAAAAGATTTTCTAAAAGTACTTTGTCGGTGGCTTTTTCTTTTCCGCTTTGCAGGCGTTGTTTCTCCATCAAATCTTCAAAGCTTTTCTTATCAACTTCAAAATTATGTTCTTTGCAAATGACTTCAACTAAGTCGAGAGGAAAACCATAGGAATCATAGAGAAGAAAAGCTGTCTCCCCGGGCAGAAGATGACTTTTTTTAACTTGATCTGCTCGAAGCGCTTCTTCGAGAATACCCAAGCCTCGGTGGAGAGTTTCATGAAATCGCTCTTCCTCTTCTCGAATTAAAGTCTCAATTAAATTCCTAGTCTGTTCAATATCAGGATAAAAAGTTCCTAGAGACTCAGTCACAGAATGAACACATTTAAAAATGAAGGGATGCTCCTGCCCTAATTTTTTTCCGTAACGAATAGCTCTACGAAGAATTCTTCTCAATACATATCCACGCCCTTCATTACTGGGGATGACTCCGTCTCCCATCAGAAACGTGCTCGACCGCAAGTGGTCTGCTATCACTCTCATCGCGACATCGGTCTCGGGGTTTGCACCGTATTTAATCCCGACTAACTTAGCTACTTCCTGAATCACGGGTTGAAAAAGGTCGGTGTCGTAATTGCTATAGGTTCCCTGCATCACTGCAGACAGGCGTTCTAAACCAGCCCCCGTATCGACACTCGGTTTTGGTAGAGGCACGAGCTTTCCAGAGGAATCTCGATTGTATTGCATGAAAACAAGATTCCAAATTTCTAAAAATCGCTTGCCGGCTTCGTCTTTTCCCGGAGAAGCAGCCGAACCGTATTTTTCGCCCCAATCATAGTGAATTTCAGTACAGGGACCACAGGGACCTGTATCTCCCATGGCCCAAAAATTATCTTTCTCTCCCAGCTTTTCAATCCAATCTGGTCGGACTCCTTGTTGCTTCCAAAGTTCCAAAGCTTCATCATCATCTTGAAATACAGTAATTCGAAGACGGTCTTTTGGAATTTTTAGTTCTTCAGTTAAGAACTTCCAAGCAAAGCCAATGGCTTCTTTTTTGAAATAATCACCAAATGAGAAATTACCCATCATTTCAAAAAAAGTATGGTGGCGAGGAGTAAAACCAACATTTTCTAAATCATTATGTTTTCCACCGGCTCTTACACATTTTTGAGCAGTGGTGGCTCGTGTATAGCCTGGTTTGGAAACTCCTAGAAAAACATCTTTAAATTGAACCATTCCCGCATTGGTAAATAGCAAAGTGGGATCGGCTGCAGGAATTAAACTCGAACTCTTAATTCGTTCGTGCCCGTGGGTTTCAAAATACTTAAGAAACGTCTCTCGAATTTCTCTTGATTTCATGGCGGTAGTTTAGCCCTAACCCACCGAGTCGGCAATGTTTTGAGCGACTATTTCCATGACGTCCATCACCTGGACGCTTTCTCCCAAGCCCTTTTCATTGACACCACTGCTTAACATGACCCGACAGAAAGGACAGGAAGTGCCAATCACTTCTGGCTTTTTCTCTAACGCCTGCTCTGTTCGAGCAATATTCACGCGTTGATCTTTTTGTTCCTCCATCCACATTCGCCCCCCCCCAGCACCACAACACATTGCGCCCTTTTTATTTAAATCCATCTCGAATGGAGATTGGCCTGTAGCCTCTTGAATCAGTTGTCTTGGCTGCTCAACCACATCGTTAAATCGAGCGTTATAGCAAGAATCGTGATAAACCACTTTTTTAGCGGAATCCTTTTTTAATTTTATTTTTCCATCAGCAACGAGGTCATTCACAAAATCGGATGCATTGTGAACTTCCCAATTTCCGCCCATTTCTGGGTAGTCATTTTTTAAAGTGTTAAAGCAGTGAGGACAATTAGTAATAACTTTCTTCACCCCATAGCTGTTAATTTTCTGCGTTAAGGTTTCCGCCATAGATTGGAACAAATACTCATTGCCGAGTCTGCGTGCTGTCTCTCCATTGCATGTTTCTTCACTGCCCAAAACTGCATAGTTCACTTTCGATTCTTTTAAAATTTTAGTAAGTGCTTGAGCAGATTTTTTATGATTACTATCGAAACACCCTCCGCACCCCACGTAATAGAGATAATCCGCTTTTTGATTTTCGGAAATAACGGGAACCCCTAGCCCTTCTGCCCAAGCAAAACGCTCAGCTGAACTAATACCCCAGGGATTAGAATTTCGCTCGAGCCCTTGAAAGGCTCGGTTGAGCTCGCCTGGAAACCGAGATGCTTCTTGGACCAAGTGCTGACGGATATCGATAATCTTATCTACATACTCAATATTTACTGGACAAGCCTCTTCGCAAGCTCGACAAGTAACACAAGACCAAATCACGTCATCAATGACAGGCTTTCCTTCTCCTACGACTACATCAAATTCAGTCTGACCAGAGTTAATCTTGGACTGATTCTCATAAAGAGTATCTCTGAGATTTAACAAAAACTGTCGGGGCGCAAGCGATTTTCCAGTAGCGGCTGCGGGGCAAACCGAAGAACAGCGCCCACATTCAGTACAAGTGTACATGTCTAGAACTTGTTTCCACGAGAATTGGTTGATCTGAGAGCGACCAAAAATAGCGCCTTCTGCACTGTAATCTTTCTTGGGAAGTCTGCCCTTTGATTCGATTCTTCCAAAGAAGATGTTCGCCATTCCCGTAATGATATGAAAGTGCTTGGAGCGAGGAAGTAAATTCATAAAGACGATGATGATGCCGTTATGAATCCACCATCCTAATGAAGATAACCGAGCAGCCCTTTCGGTGTTTTCAACGCCAATCCAGCTTACAAAAATTTGAGTAAAGGGTGACCAAGCCATTTCGGCTTGGGTCTCAGGCAAGTTCCACGTAAAAATAGCTCTCCCTGCATCGTAAACAAAACTCGAAAGCATAATGCCCCCGATAAAACTCAAGATCAAATAAGCTTCCCAATGAGATTGCGAATTGAGTTTTGCTTCAGCTGGCAAAATTCCGTATAGCCTTTTTGGTTTTGTAATTCCCCAACGAACGAGAAAGATCACGACACTGATAAGAACTAAAATTTGAAAAATATCTTTGGTGAAGGCATAAACTTTTCCCAATTGGTCAGCATGGAGACCGGGCAGAATAAAATCGGGAGCCCAACCTCGAATGAACATCGTTACTACTTGAAGCCCTAGAGTGATGAATCCCCAGAAAATAAAAATATGAAGTATGCCAGCAGGTTGATCGCCTTTCAAAAACTTGAACTGGCCGAGCCCATAAACAAGGGTATTTTTTAAACGGATTCCCCAAGTCTTTTGACTATAATCTCGGCCATCATCACGTCGGGCTTTCAGAAGGACTTGCATTCGTCCCCAGATTTGGAAACTAAATACTCCAACGCCGGCCAGAAAGACCCATGTCCAAAGAGCTGCCATCATGATTCACCTCGATAATGTAATGGTAACACGGGGTTAGGTTATCGGAAAGAGACCCTCGTTGCGGCTTTGCCACAAAGCGATCTGTGATTCAGCGAAACTTAGTTTCTCTTTTGAAATCTCGACCAAACTCATTCCTTCCTCAGTATTCTGCGATGCAAGAATCTTTCCCCAGGGATCAACTGCTAATGAGTGACCGTACTGGGAAAGTCCCTCTCCAGAAACTAAAGTCAGATCCGGAGCAATCACATAAGCTTGGTTTTCAATGGCACGGGCTCGCACAAGAATTTCCCAATGAGCTTCGCCTGTAGGAACTGTGAAAGCGGCGGGTAAGATAAAAACACGCGCTCCCTTTTTTCGTAGACTTCTAAACAGTTCCGGAAATCTCAGATCAAAACAAACAGCAAAACCAAAATCCCAATCTTCAAATTTACAAGTGATTATTTTGTTTCCGGCTTCACAGAAACGTCCCTCGTCGTAAGTATGGTGCGGAAGATTAGCTTGAAATCGAAAAATTTTTTGATACTTGGCTAAAATTTTTCCATCGGGACCCAAAAAGAGAAGCGTGTTGAAAAACCTATCGCTGTTTTGAGAATTAGGCTCTCGTACAGTTCCAGGGATAAGTGCCATGCTATACTTTCTAGCCCACGATTGAAATAAATCGGAAAGCTCCCAATACTTTGAAATGACTTTCTCAAGTCCCTCTCTTTTTGAAGTGAAATAAGCCATTTCAGGAAAGACGGCCAATCGTGCTCCCTCTCGTTGGGCCTTTACTAAGAAGCTTTCCATCTTTTTAAGGTTTTCATCGAG
>JBJSXY010000104.1:0-4956 GCA_046086625.1 Pseudomonadota bacterium
TTATAATTTTTAGAACTTTTATTTCCCAAAAAAGAGACTCATACCGACGATTAATGCGGCCACAGCGAGCCGATACCAAGCAAACACACGCAAAGACGACTGCTGAAGAAACAGCAGCATGAAATGAATGCTTAGAATTCCGACTATAAACGAAGAAATAAGGCCACTCATTAAATAACCCATTCCTATTTCGCCCCCTAAATGACCGAAAACCTTTCTGCCCTCGAGAGCTAGAGCCCCAAACATCACGGGAACACTGAGAAGAAAAGAAAATCGAGCCGCCGCTTGCCGACTGAAACCGAGTCGTCTAGCCATTGCAAGGGTGCTACCCGATCGAGACACTCCTGGAATAAGTGCAAAAGCTTGAGCGATTCCAATTAAAAGAGCTTCCCCCTTTGTCATCTCTTCAAGAGAACGAGACGCGGGATACTGCCAGTCCATCCAAAAAATGATAAATCCAACACTCGCTAGAAAGAACGCCACCAAGAGGGGACTTCTAAAATTAGCTTCGATAAAATCCCCAAAAGCAAATCCGGCTATGACCGCCGGAACAGTTCCAATGACAATCCACCAAAACAATAGCCTATCAATCTCAAATCCGATTCTTCGCTCCCAAAGACTGGCCAATCCAGCAAAGAATACTCGCCATAAATCTCCAAAGAAATACAGGATCAAAGCGAGAACCGTTCCTAGATGCAAGAAGACGTCAAATGCAAGGCCCGGGTCCTTCCAACCAAATAACCACGGCACTAAGACCAAATGACCAGAACTACTGATGGGTAGAAATTCTGACACGCCTTGGATGGTACCAAGGACAATCGCTTCCCAGATACTCATGGTTTTCCCCCATTGATCGCATGCTTAACTTTGGAAAAGTTTTCAATCAGATCTCGTACAGAATTTAATTTCAGAGCCGGCACTCGATTTCCATTAACGCCTTCCATTTCAACAGCCATGGTGAGTGAATTTAAAATTGACTCCTCCGTAGCTTCGATAACTGCTTTGTAGGCACCATCGAGAAAAGTATCTAGGATCATGCTCATTTGAATTAACGATTTCTGAGAGTTTCTAGGAACCCAATTGGCTGTAGAAAACCCAATAATAATTTCGCCACTCGAATGGGCTCCATAACTTCCGACTCGACCAATTCCAAGCGCGGCCCGCTTACAAAGTCGATTAATTTGATTGGCAACTAAAGGCATATCAGTCGCAATCACAGTAATAATTGAACCATAATTGTTCACTCTTCTTGAGTATCCCCCAAGGTCCTTCGCAAAAATTTCTCCTAGTGGATACCCGTCCACTCGCAAATGCTCCATCACTCCAAAATTACTTAAAACCAAAACCCCGATAGTGTAGCGATGTTCACCCACTGGAATAATTCGACTTGAAGTCCCAATCCCAGCTTTAAAATCACAGCAGATCATGCCAGTCCCAGCCCCCACGGCTCCTTCCAACGGAAGTCCAGCAGACGCAGAATCTAAAGCACTAAATACGTGAGTGGGTTTAATATGAAGCCCCACAGCATCATTTAAAAAACTATCATCGCACTCACCTACCACAGGAATGATGACCTCTACATTGTTTTGAATCGAGGGATGTTTATCTGCCATCCATTTCACAACACAGTCGGAAACACGCCCCACCGAAAGAGTATTAGTTAAAGCAATGGGGGTTTCTATTAATCCCCACTCCATCACTTGAGTCATTCCAGAAACTTCACCGGCTCCATTCAAAACAAATCCGCCCGATACTACTTTCTGATTGTAGGGATCTTCATTGGGCTGAATGATCGTCACCCCTGTTCTTACAGGTCCATTACCGGGTTTTCGCCGTCCAGATCCCTCAATTAAAGTGGTATGGCCGACCCGGACTCCCTTAACATCGGTAATAGAATTCAAAGGACCCGTAGGATATTCCCCAATCGAAATGCCTAAGTCTCGAGCCCGCTTTCTCGTCTTGCCTTCTTCTAAATACTTTTCAAAGAGGTTCATTGAGTTACCAAGTCCTTCCGCTTCGCCACCGCTGAATGGCTGGAGTTAGGATCCTTTTAATTAAACTGTCGTAGCTCATTCCACATCGATCGGCCATGACAACCAAATCACTAAACCCAGGCGAAAGACCAGGGAGTGGATTGATTTCAATAAAATAAATATTTCCCTTCCCATCGATTCGAAAATCAATTCGAGCAACATCGCGACACCCTAGAAGTTTAAAAACCTTTTTTGCAAAAGTAGAAACTTTTCGATCCATTTCACGGCCCAACTGAACCGGACAATTCAACTCGAAAATAGGATTCTCAAAGGGGTTACTCTGTTTAGCCTCAAAAGTGTAGACCGGATATTTGCCAGCTGCTTCTTTAAAGCGAAACTGCATTGGCCCCAGCACTTTGAGCGTGCCAGTTCCCAGTACTCCGATAGTAAACTCTTCGCCTTCAATATATTCCTCACAGAGGACAGGCGATTTGAACTTCTGCCACAGCGTTTGATTCACTTGATGAAGTTCTTCAGCCGAATGAACAACCGAATTATCACCGATTCCTTTGGAAGTGCCCTCTTGATTGGGTTTTGCAATCACAGGATAGCGAAG
The DNA here is from genome assembly GCA_046086625.1 of Pseudomonadota bacterium. Taxonomy (GTDB): domain Bacteria; phylum Bdellovibrionota; class FAC87; order UBA2466; family UBA2466; genus RFNO01. The sequence continues at coordinate 2,590 of JBJSXY010000104.1, forward strand.
TCCCGGATCCACCGGTTTCACTCCCCCTTGATAAAGTCGAAAGAGGGGCGTGAGAATTCCATCTTGGCTCAAGATTTTTTTAGTAAGAGCTTTATCCAACGTTACTGCAAGACAAGTGGCATCGCTCCCCGTGTGTTCAATGTCTAAGAGATCACAAATTGCCGGAACTTGGGCCTCTCGGGCTCGCTTTTTTGACCCTTCTGCGATGTTAAAAACCACATCGATTTTATGTTCTCTTAAATCTTCCGCTAAGGTTTTGGTAGCTTCAACTGGAACAACTTTCAAACCAAATTTCTGAATAGTGTGGCACAGACCATCTACCGTGGCTTGAGAATCAAACTCAGCTTCCTCTTCGTATCCAGTTTCGCCAGGCTTTTTTCTTTTTAGATTATAAACCACTCCGATAGTTGGCATTCGAGTGGTTCTCATTCTTTTAGGAGTTTTGGGAGACTTTCCTCCAAGCTTCAATCGAGAAGTAGCTGCTTCGAGAATTTTCAAAATAGTCTGATCATAATTAAGTCCCAGAAGCTCTGTAGCTGCAAAAATTCCTGCCCCTGGCTGAAGGCTGGGCAACGCATTGATTTCCAGAAAATAAGCTTCTCCATCTGGGGTTACTCGGAAATCAGCACGAGCAAAATCAACCACTCCAAGAGCCGCGACAATCTTTTTCATCATGGACACAATTTGGACTTTTGCTGAACTGTCTAACTGAGCGGGGCATCGAACTGAAACTTTTTCATCGAGCTCGTTCTTTAAGGAATAATCGTAAATCGTGCTGTCATTCGCTTTGGGATCGTGAAACACATATTCCAATGGCTCTAAGACCCCTCCATCTCCCAAACCAGCAACATAAGGAACTGTAATATCTTTACCCGGAATAAACCGCTCTACCAGAATTCCCTGAGGAAATGTTTTTAAGAGCTCTGCCCCGTAAGAGAGAAGCCCCTCAGCATCTTTGCAAAACGAACGGTCCGTTATCCCCTTACTAGAACCCTCATAGTTTGGCTTCACAAAAGCAGGATAAACGGTTTCGGAAGCAACGAGGTTTAACTCCTCTAAAGAAGTAACGAAGTAGCCTTCCGCAACGGGAACTTTTCGGCTTACTACCATTTGTTTTGTTAGAAACTTATCGAGAGTGAGAAAACAGCCATAGGGACCCGAACCAACGTAAGGCAATTGAAGCTGTTCGAAGACTGTAGGCCCTAGGCTCTCTCGGCCAATTCCAAAATAGCCTTCAGCGGTGTTAAAAATAATATCGGGTCTTTCAGAAGCAAGTCGCCCCATCCAAGACGAAGAAGATTGATGCAAATTCATTTCGACATCAATCACTTCATGTCCGACACTCGCCAGAGCTTTATGAATAGCAGTAATTGTTTCCGGCGTATCAAACTCAGCTTGTTCTAGGGATTCATCAGTCTTACGGTTAAAAACGAAAGCAATTTTCAAGAAGAAAGTCCCTTTCTCAGGTGGTTCGGATCAGTTCATGAAGATACTGAGCCCCTAACCGGCACGTGGGTTCTGTTTTAAAATCTCTTAAACCCGATAACGGAGGTGCCACTTCAACTACATCTCCCCCGAAAACTTGAAAATGTTTCCTCATTTCGGAAATTAAACTTTTCACGAACCCCGACTTCAACCCCTGAGGTTCGGGCGTTCCCGTGGCACTGGCTTCGGAACTATCTGTTCCGTCAATATCATTCGAAATATAAATGTGTTTCACGCCTTTGTCAGAAAAATGTTGGCATACTTGAGCAATCACTTCCGTTTCCTTACCTAAGACTTCAGAGGCCCAAAACTGAAGAACCGGATGAAGTTCAGCCCATTGAGCTTTTGTTTTGGAAGAAGATCGAATCCCCACTTGAACAAGATGGTAAGGCTTTAGAAACCTCAACGATTGATAAGCCCAAGTAGCATAACAATAATCGACCCCCAAACGGCGAGTCATCAAATCCGTGTGAGCATCAAAATGAAGCACTCCAAATTCTTTCTGGAACCGGTGGTGACAATAAATCATGGCGGGCCAGGAAACACTGTGATCTCCTCCCAATAAATAAACTCGGGCGTTTGGGTTTAACTCGGCAATCGCTTTCAACGCCGCTTCGGCAATAGAAAGGGGGCTTACCGGTAGGGGTTCAGACTGCCCGGGATAAAGTTCTTTCTGAGTGGCTTGCTTTTGATGATCGCTCAGCATTTCATCGTGAAGAAAATGGGGAACACAAATCACATCGCCTAAATCGAGCAAATTTTTGGGAAATGCACCAAACTGATCCAAATAAGCTTCTCGAATCCCAATAGGCCCAAAATTAGCCCCTTTCATTACGCCGGCTCCTGTATCGGAAGGAACGCCCAGAAGAATCGACTCGCTGC
>JBJSXY010000105.1:0-2975 GCA_046086625.1 Pseudomonadota bacterium
TTTATGGGGAGGGGGAGCCCCTTCTTTAAGCAAAGAATCAAACCCCGCTCCTTTTGAATCACCGGAGCCTGAAACTCAGATATTACGCACAGAAGAGTCTCTAGCTTATAAATCTCTTTTGGAGAATCAGGTTCAACAAAAGCTAGAGTCGCAAAATTTAAACGAAATGGTGGAGAAAGTTTTAGCACGCCTTTTACCTCCTTTAGTAGAACGGCTGGTTCAAGAGCGGCTGGATCAGCTTTTAACTGAGCAGGAGCAGGAAATGGATCCGCATCGAAATATTCCTTTATGATTCCTGCGAATTTCGAGCCCTTACTGTACCGGTTTGATAGCGTTACTTCGACCAACGACAAGCTGAGAGAATTGGCCCTCAAAGGGGCTCCAGAGGGCACCTTAGTTTTTGCAAAAAAACAGACCCAGGGTCGAGGCCGACTCGGCCGTTCATGGCACTCTCCTGAAGGCGGTTTTTATCTTTCAGTACTTCTTTACCCGCTGACTTCGAAAAGAATCACCGATCTTCCTTTCTTGGTGGGAGTCGCTATTGTTCAAACTCTCGGCCAAGTTCTTCCAAAGGTATTTGATATCTCCCTCAAGTGGCCGAACGATATTCTGGTCAATCGAAAGAAAATTGCAGGAATTCTATCTGAAGCGTTTGGAGAAAATGAATTTTATGGAGGGATTATAGGAGTAGGAATAAACATCAATACTCCTTTAAAAGAACTCGAAGATTTTCAAGAAAAACCTTTTCAAGCTACTTCTATCAGCGCGCTCATGGATGGCGAGCAAATAGATATTGATGAGTTTCTCAATATTTTTCAGTCAAAATTATTCAATTTGTATCGATTCTACCAGGAAAAAGGATTTGCTCCGATCCATGGCTTATGGGAAAAAAACTGTGCGATGGTTGGAAAAAAAATAGAGATTCACGATGTAGAGCCACAAAAAATGACCGTGACTGGAACTCTTTGGGGAATCAGTGATCGCGGGGGCTTGATGGTGGATACGGGGGGCGCTGAAAGATTAGAGATCCTAAGTGGAGATTTAACATGTTGTTGGTTTTAGATGTGGGGAATACCCAAACCTCATTTGGTGTTTTTCAGAGCGGCAAATTAATTCAACATTGGAGAGCTGAAACACAAATTTCTAGAACCGCTGATGAATATGCAAGCTTTCTGTTTCCCTTGATGAATCATGGTGGATTAAGCCCGAATAGCTGCGAAGGAATAGCAATTTGCTCTGTTGTTCCGCCAGTTGAAGAAACGTTTACTAGTTTTTGCAGACAGTATTTAAAACGAGAGCCTTTTAGATTATCGGCCCAATCAAAACTGGGTTTTTCGATTCAAGTTGAAAATCCAATAGAAGTGGGGGCCGATCGCTTGGCGAACACAGCTTATGCAGTTCGTAAACTTACTCTGCCTGCCATTGTAGTTGATTTGGGAACAGCGACTACTTTTGATGTCATCACTCAAGATAAAGTTTACCAAGGGGGAATTATTCTTCCAGGAGTTCGAATGGGAGCGGAATCGTTGAGTTCAAAAACTTCTTTGCTTCCTCTCATTGATGTTAATTTTCCTGATTCGGTTATTGGGAAAAACACGATTACATGCATTCAGAGTGGAGTGTTGTTTGGTTATTGTGACGCCATCGATGGATTGCTCGATAGACTTCAGAGGGAATTAAAAACTCAATGTGAAATTGCGCTAACAGGCGGACTCTCCTCTTTGTTTCATTCCAAACTTAAGACCAAAACAAAGTTGCTGCCGGACCTGACTCTTGAGGGAACAGCGATGCTCTACGAGCTGAATCAGGGGTAAACTCCCCGGGATCTCCAAGAAATAAGTGAGGCCCACCGCGCCACAGTCCTCTTTTGAGAAGCAGGCGCTGAAATCATAAAAATCCCCGGCTCACGGTGGAGGCCTTCGCTCTCTAGGTTGATAGGCGGTAAGGCCCAGCGACTCGAGCTGGTTTTGGTAAATGTATTGGTGAAGACCCAAAAAATCCCTCCCCCAGTGAACGATTCTTTTCCATACAGGCTTAAGCCAGAAGCTCACTCGATTTTTCTTCCCCCGGACAGCTCCCGTGATTCTTTGGGCGATTTGGCCTGTGAGAACTCGTAAGAAATCGTGGAGGTCTTTTGGGTGGCTCGCTTTCACAAGAAGATGGATGTGGTTACTGTTTAGAGAATTATTATAAATACGGACTCTAAATTTTTGAGAGAGTTCCAAGAGCAAAGCAGAAATAATTGCTTTGTTTCTTTTGAGCCTCAAAACTGGGAGTCTTGCTCTTAAAACTAAGTGCTCACTGCGTTTCATACTCTTCATCAGGAACTTTGTATCATGAGCTTTTAAGGGGAAGCTTCTCGGAGTAATCAAAGCAACAAGAAACCAAACTTTAAATCGATTTAAAGGTATCCGTTTTACCTGACTTTTTAGTTTTTGAAACTTTTCTTAAGCCTCGTCATTTCGGTAAAACCCAAGCCACCCTAATGAATCGAAAAATCTGTCAAACACTTAAAAGGAGCATTTATGAAGACTTGAACTCCCGCTACATCACATCGAGTAATCAACCACTTGCACAAAAACGATAGAGAACGCACTCTCCCCGTTATCTTTCTGACACTTCTGCCAAGCTTTGGCTGTATGCTCAAAGTCTTCAAATCCGATTTAGCCGAGCAGAGCCTGGCATATTGATTGCTCTCTCTATCCAACATTCGATTCACGGGGAGTAGAGGGGTATGAAACATAAATTTAACTCTTTGAGCTTGCTTGGCGCAGTTTTGCTGTTAAGTCTTATTGCCAAATCATCTTGGGGTTGCGGCGGAATGGTTTTTCCAGGAAGTCTTATTTGCACTCCCACTGCTTCAACAGTCACAGCTTCTTTGATTTATGTACCCACGAGCTGGTTAGGAGGCGGCAGTCAACCGATTAGTTATCCGCCAAATCCATTAGCGCCGAAGAGTTCAGCTCCCAATTCTA
>JBJSXY010000106.1:0-3395 GCA_046086625.1 Pseudomonadota bacterium
AATATATGTAATCTCCAGTGCAGTTTCTGTCCTGAAGTGATTCGGCCCAAGGGGATCATGGCGCTCGACACTTTTAAAAAGGTAATTTCGGAAGTTTCCAAAGTGACTCGAATTGTGACGTTTCATTTGATGGGAGAGCCACTCGTACATCCAGAATTAAAAACATTTCTTGATCTTTGCGAAGAAAAAAGCCTGCAAGTCTATTTTGTAACCAATGGCGTTCTAGTGAAAGACCCAAGTTTGCTTCTTCATAAGGCGATTCGACAAGTGAGCTTTTCGCTGCATAGTTTTACCGATAATTTCCCGGATAAAGATCCGGCTCCTTATCTCAATCGCATTTTTGAGTTTACGGAACTTGCATTTAAAGAAAGACCCCAGCTTTTTATTAATTATCGACTGTGGAATTTGAATTCTAAAAAAGGGGCAGGGAAGAGCAATGAAATGTTTTTCAAAAGCATCGAGGATCGTTTTCAAGTGAAGATTCCCAGAGATTGGAATTATCGGTTTAAGAAAAATCTCGTCTTGAAAAATTACCTCTCTTTGCATTTTGACACTGAGTTTGCTTGGCCAGAAATTCACCTTCCATTTCTAGGAGATGCGGGCACTTGTTACGGCTTAAGAAGCCATTTTGGTGTGTTAGTGGATGGCACCGTGGTCCCTTGCTGTCTTGATAAAGAGGGAAATATCCCTCTTGGAAACTTAACCAAGGAGCCCTTGAAAGAAATTTTAGGAAGCCCGAGAGCTAAAGCCATGGTTCAAGGTTTTCAAAACCGACAATTGCAAGAAGAGCTTTGTAAGCGCTGCCAATACATCGAGCGATTTTGAAGGGTGTCAGTCTCCTAAAGAGCTTAAAAGGAGACTGACACCTTTTTCCAACCAAACAGACTAAATTTAAATGGCTTGCCTAGCTGAATCCACGATTTCAACTGGGGTTTCCATGAACGATTAGCTGGTAGCCAAAGGGTGGGGCAAATAATGTTTTTGGCGTTGGAATACCAAGCTCCCCACCAAGAAAAGCTGCTATTTGATATGATAAGGTTTTTGCTACCATAAAAAAATTGCAGAGCTTCTTTTTCATCGACATCAACTACAGTTGTTTTAGGGAAGCACAAATTATTGCGACACCAATTTGGGTCATCCGAAATAATATACAAGTTTTTATAATCAAACATCGAGACTGCTCGCTGGTACCAATCCACATCACAAAATTCATAAGCAGAGTTGTTCACATAATCCCCTCGCCGAACGTGAAGGACCAAATCGTCTTCGTGAAGAGCTTTTGGTTCTAGATAAAAAATTTCTCTTAAAGCCTCAGAGGCAGTTTTGAAATAGTTGAGATGTTGCCAAAACCCGAACAATTGATAATTTTGTTGGCCGCCCAGGCTAAAAAAGCGCTTTTCGTCACCGGACCGATACGCTCGCTTTTCTTCCAGCAAAACAAATGACTCAGAAGTCTCTTCGGTGGGATGAATATCGAACAAATCCAACATGTATCGCCTTGAGTTGAATTTTTGGTAATAGGAGGCATCTACAATTAAAGGACAATTATAAAAAAGCGAGAGGGCCTTTCCAAAAGCAAACTGAAACATTTGATTTCCAAGGCCTGAAGTAATGCAGGTTTTGATTTTCATTTTCATCATTTTACGGCGTTTATTTTTAAAAAACGAAGACTTTTTGCAAATTCATTTCTGCTGGCCCGCTCAAAGGCGCCAGGTATAAATCTAACCAAGAATGGTGATAAGTGGTGATGGGGAATGAGGGCTAAACTTACGCTCTTGAAATGTACATACACAATATGTACAATAGTTTCGGTGGAATTTATTTGGGATCCCAAGAAGGACAAGGTTAACGTTAAAAAGCACGGCGTCTCCTTCTCTGAGGCCGTGACAGTGTTTTTTGATCCGCTGGCGAAGGTCTCGGATGACCCTGACCATTCAAATGACGAAGACCGATTTATTATAGTTGGTCAAAGTCAGGAGAGAAGAACACTAGTAGTTGTTCATGTTTATCGATCGGAAGGTAACGTAATTAGAATTGTGAGTGCTAGAAAAGCAACAAAGAGAGAGCGATCTGAGTTTGAGGAGCTCACTTAACAGGAGGGTGATATGCGGAAGCAATACAACTTTAAAGAGATGAAATGGAAAGCTAACCCCTATCTGGGGCGTTTGAAAAAAAGCGTCACTATTCGAATGGACCAAGATGTTATTGAGTATTTTAAGGATCTGAGCGAGAAAACGGGCACGCCTTACCAGACTCTAGTAAATGATTTTCTTCGAAGCTGCAAAGAGCAGAAAATGACTCCAAAAACTATTTGGAAAAAGACGGGGTAGAGGGCAATGACTATCAAGTGATCATTGAGCACTTCGACACATGAAAGAGTATGGGTTTCGTCTAGATTTCTTAAGGGTCACAAACATCTAAGTTGTCGCACTCACCACGAAAATAAGAGTCGCAACCGAGCTTGGTTTTATATCTTCCGAAGGTCCAATTCCAAATTATCTCATTTTGTCTCATTTCTTTTTTAGGTTCAGACCCGGACACGCAAACATGTGCCTGGTTGTTGGTGAGACGGTTCCAATCCGCTAGGTAAGCTTTGCACGAAGAAAGAGGGAGGGGTCGTCGGCTAATGAATTCATGAATTCCTCCAATTCTTTTACCCAAAATTACTAACATCGCCATCCGACTTTTCTCGTATTCATCGTAGCCACCCACTTCACATTCCATATTAATTTGGTTTTTTTCGAAACACTGCCAATACGAAAACGCGAAATTTAAGGGAGGGTCTTGAAAAGGAGCAGGCCACGCAATGCAGCTATTAATTTTTAAGTCTTTTCTGTTTAAAATGCCATAGTCACTAGTTAGTAGTCCGTGAGGTGATTCCTTTTGCAAATCGGTAAAGTGGCGATCCGGTTGAGCCTGTGACCTGTACGAAAAGAAAATCAGAAGCAAAGTTATGGCTTTTCGCATTTTTTTAGCCTTCGCAAATATTTGTTGAAATTATCCATCAGCTCAGCAGTGCGAGACTTCGTGGTTCTTCTAGTTCCTTTAAACTCAGCCACTGTTTCTTCCCAAGTTGCTTTTCGGCCTAACAAACTGGAGGCGATTTCAGATTTTCGAAAGAGCCAACGAATTCCAGCACAAATATTGAGACTAGGATCATTTAAATCCTCACGAGTTAATGTGAGGTAGTGGTCTTTGAGTTCCCCTTTTTCATCTCCAAGGATTTTTCGAGTGTCATTCGTAATCTGCATGAGCCCGCGAGCACTATTTTTATTTTTCTTGTTGGCTAGAATTGTTGGGTCAAATCCTGATTCGCTGGCGATCAGAGCCTTTACGATGTCTGGATCAAGAGGGGTTTGAGGTTTAAAAACATCATTCCAATACTTCGTCCAACC
>JBJSXY010000107.1:0-6186 GCA_046086625.1 Pseudomonadota bacterium
TCCCGAAGCTACTTTTAAGACAGTCGAGCTTTTAAAAGGCGTGTTTTCAGAAGGAACGGCCAGATCGGCCCAAGGATCTGGATTGGACTTAGAAGGATTTGCGGGAAAAACGGGAACTACGAATGATTTTAAAGATGCTTGGTTTGTAGGGTTTTCCTCTGAAATTTTAGCCCTGATTTGGGTGGGGTACGATGACACAGAAAAAGTGGGATTAACCGGAGCTGCTGCGGCTCTTCCTTTGTGGGTAGATTTCATGAAGGAAGCACGCCCTTTCTATCAGAAAAAAGATTTTTCTCGGCCCTGATCTTTTGATAGGGTTCCTTCATGAAAAATCTGATCAAATTAATTTTCGTTGCTTCTTTCTTCCAATCAGCTCTATTTGCAAAAAGTATTTACGATTTTCAATTAGAGTCGCTCGCTGGAAAAAAGATGGATCTAAAGAGCTATCAGGGAAAAGTACTTTTGATTGTTAATACGGCTTCTCAATGCGGGTTTACATCGCAGTACCAAGAGCTGCAATCTCTGTATGATACTTATAAAACAAAAGGTTTTGTTGTTTTGGGGTTTCCCAGTAATGATTTTGGAGGCCAAGAACCGGGCAGCAACGAAGAAATTGCACAGTTTTGTCAGAAAAATTTTGGAGTGAGTTTCCCCATGTTTGCAAAAGGACCTGTGAAAGGAGAATCTAAACAGCCTTTGTTTAAAAGTCTGACTGAAGAAGTGGATCCTGATTTAAAAGGAGAAGTGGCTTGGAATTTTGAAAAGTTTTTGGTCGATAAAAAAGGAAAAGTAGTAGCGCGGTTTCGCTCGAGCGTAGAGCCTAAATCAAAGCCTGTGATAGACGCAGTTGAAAGAGCATTGAAATGATTTTGTTGTTTATGGCTTTATTTCTAGCGACCCAAACTCCAGCAGCTTCTCTACCAGCCAACACCATCTTCACGATTGAGGATGGGAAAACAGAGGCCCTCCTGCTTCCTTCAAAAGCGGTTTGGACGTTAAAAAATGACAAAACGGAGCGGCCAGGAGTGGGAAAAACCGAAAGCAGCATCGAAAAAAAAGATGAGACCGTTCTTATGAGGGGGTTTTTAGCTTCGTTACCAGGTAATTGGGGGCGAGTGGGATTTTCTCTTATGGAAGCGGCGATTACAAAACCCATTCAGAGATCTTTGGGAATAAAATTTCGAATGCACGGAACTGACGGCCTCTGGGCTTCAGTTTTGGTAAAAGATAGGCAATGGAATCAGCCTGAAGGGACACTTACTTTTCAGTGGGAATTTGAAGTGAAACCAGAACCCACTGAATACGAGGCGCCTTGGTCTGAGTTTGTTCCCACTATTAGAGGGAAAAAAGTTTCTGGTTATGAAATAGATCTGTTTTCAGTTCAGGCTTTATCGTTTCAAGTAGCCCGAAGTCAGCAGAAAAAATGGTATGAAACCAGTCCTCTCGAATTTGAAATAAAATTGTGATGTTTGAAAGTAAAAAACCCATCATCGGGATGCTTCATGCACCTGCATTACCTGGAAGCCCCAATTACAAACATTCTTGGAAATCGGCACTGCCCTTTGTTTTAAAAGATGCCTATAGTTTGAAAAACGGAGGAGTAAATGCACTTCTCATTGAAAATTACGGGGATCTTCCTTTTTATCCAGAGGCGGTTCCCGCCGAAACAGTGGCGCATTTAGCAGTACTGGCTAGAGCGGTGAAGCAAGAGCTTAAGCTGCCTTTAGGAATTAATGTATTACGAAATGATGCGATTTCGGCGCTCGCAATTGCAAAAGCTGCAGGAGCGGATTTTATTCGAGTGAATATCTTAACGGGAGCTAGACTTACTGATCAGGGAATCATTCTGGGAAAAGCACATGAAGTACTGCGCTACCGAAAAAAAATAGACGCTGAAAATATCAAAGTTTTTGCCGATATTGCGGTTAAATATTCATCGGCACTTTCTGAGAGAACGCTTGAAGCCGAAGTGGAAGAAACGCTTCATCGCTCTGGTGCCGATGGCTTGATTGTATCGGGGGCGGGAACTGGAAAGCCTGTGAATTTGGAAAGACTCAAGAGAGTAAAACAAATGAGTGATTCGCTTCCCGTGTGGATCGGAAGCGGAGTGACGCTAGAAAATATAGATGTATTAAGCCCCTGCGCAGATGGATTTATTGTGGGGTCGTCACTTAAGCCCAGTTTAGAAGCGCCAATTGAAGAGAAAAAGGTGAAAGCTTTGGTGGAGCGTCTTCGAAAAGGAAGGCTCGTATGATTTGGGGAATGGTGCATGTGGGGCCTTTACCTGGAACGCCTCACTTTGACGGAAAATTCGATTTAACCGTCGAAAAAGCAGTGAGGGAAGCAAAGCTTTTAGAGAAACTGGGCTGTGCTGGAATTTTATTTGAAAACATGCATGATGCGCCTTACTTGAAAGTAAAAGTAGGTCCTGAAATTACAGCCGCTATGGCCGTGATTGGTTTTGAAATTAGAAGAGAAACAAAGAGCCCGCTCGGAATCCAAATTTTAGCGGGTGCAAATCAAGAAGCCTTAAGTGTAGCGCATGCCGTAGGAGCTCAATGGATTAGAGTAGAGGGATTTGTCTTTGGGCATATTGCAGATGAAGGATGGATAGAAGCATGTGCGGGAACATTGCTCAGGTATAAAAAGGAATTGGGAGCAACCGACATAAAGATAATGGCTGATATAAAGAAAAAGCATTCGAGCCACGCAATAACTTCTGATGTAACGATTAGGGAAACAGCCGAAGCAGCTCAGTTTTTTGGCGCTGATGCTGTTGTGTTGACAGGAACAAGTACGGGACAAGCCGCTTCTGTCGAAGAATTAAAAAGTCTAAAAAAGGAATGCTCGTTGCCGGTACTGATTGGATCAGGAATCAATTCCAAAAATGTGAAAGACTATGCTCTTGCAGACGGCTTTATTATTGGATCCGCTTTCAAGGAAAAAGGAGATTGGCGAAATGATCTCGACCCCAACGCGATAAGTCAAATCCTGGAATCTATTCAAGCACTTTGATTCTTTATGTTTGCCTTTTAAAAAAGCCATCGGTAGCCTTATCGGGTTGTTTGTTAAAAACATATTAATTAAGGAGAAAATCATGAAAGCATTATTAAACGCTCTAGTAGTACTTGGATTCATTGCAGCCCCAACTTTCGCAAATGAACCCACAACCGCTGAAAAGGCTGAAAAAGCTGTAGAAGCTACTGCAGAAAAAACTGTTGAAGCAACAAAAGATGCAGCAGCTACTGCAGAAAAAGGCGCAACTAAAGCCAAAAAAGCTGCTAAAAAAGAATGGAACAAAGCTAAAAAAGCAGTAGAAGAAAAAGTTGAAGGCGCAACCAAAGAAGGAACGATGTAAGAAGTTCTTTTTTTCGCGTTTAAAAAAGCCCGATGCGAACTTGATTCGCTTCGGGCTTTTTACTATATAAGTCCCATCAAGCGGGTGTAGCTCAGTTGGTAGAGCATCAGCTTCCCAAGCTGAGGGTCGCGAGTTCGAACCTCGTCACCCGCTCCAAAAGGTACGGCTTACCTTTTGCGGGTGTAAAAACGATTTAAGTCTCTCGAAGCGTCGCAATTCCATCTACCATGGTTAATTCGTATCGAGTCCCGGAGAGATCTCTGAAATATCGTGGGAGAAGATAAAATAAAGGACTCATTCCTTCAGGGAACACCGCTACTAGCGACCATCCTATTTTATAAACTCGGAGTCCTCGCGTTTCAATTTCAATCCAGGACGGGACAGTCATCAACCTAGGCATGAAACCTCTTAAAATCCCTTGCTGGAAACTTTCCCGGAAAAACTCATTTGCATCAGGGTGTGGAGAGCATCTGATGTGTTTCTCAGTAAACAAAAATTCAATCACACAGCACAAACGATAAGTAAAAAAGAAACCCAAAAGGGAAATCAATAAAAACGAACCCCAAAAAACAACGCCCAAAAAAAGGACAAAAGAAGTTGAGGATGCCAAGAAACTGGCGCTTGCGAACGGCCCACCCAGCAGAACACCAAGTGTGACCAACACCAAGATCTTCAATCTGTCCAATGAGTAGCCGGGGGTAAGAAATAAGCGTTGCTCACTTAAAAAACGAGGATCCCTGCTCAAAATAACTAATCCAGATTTTTCAAATTCTTCGCTCTTTTTTAATGCCTGCATGCTTCTACCGTTTACTTAATTATCTCTATTAATCTTGAGAGGAAATTGGAGAAATTGTGAGAAGATTAAAACATTTTGTAATCCCCAAGCGATTCTGACGGCAGTTAATTCCCAAGGGAAAATGACGGCAAGGGTGCGTTAAACTCTCTTCTTTTCAATCAGTTAGGAAAGAGAGGGTACGGCATCATGGAGTTTGTCATGGGAGCAAAAGCACAACTAAAACTCGATGTGATTAGCAAAGTAGAACAAGGAAAAATACCAAGAAAACAGGCAAGGCAGATTTTAGGCACATCGGAAAGAACGCTTGAGCGTTACCTTGCTCAGTATAGAAAAAACGGGGTGATGTTTATTAGACACGGCAACCAAGGAAGAAGGCCTCGAAATAGAATCAACGAAGAACTCAAACAAAAAGTACTGGGGCTTGTGAGAACTAAATACCATGACTTTAATATGGCCCATTGCCTTGAGAAGCTTCGAGATGAGGAAAAGCTACTGATTCGGGCTGAAACGTTCAGAAAGTGGTGCCATGAGATTCGCCACGTAAAAAGAAGAAAACGAAGACGAGCACAGGTAAGACATCATCGTCAAAGAATGCAGTCTACGGGCCTTCTCTTGCAAATGGACGGAAGTCCTCACAGATGGTTTGGCAACAAAGAATCGACTCTCATTGCCGCTATTGACGATGCTGACAGCAATATCGTTTACGGAGAGTTCTTCCCAGCGGAAGATACGATTTCCTGTATGACGGTCTTACAAAGAATCATTGAACGAAAAGGACTCTTTGAAATCTTGTACGTGGATAGAGCAGGAATCTTTGGCGGACACAAGCGCATGGAATTCTCTCAAGTCAAACGAGCGCTCGAAGAGCTAGGCATCCACATTCTCTACGCCCAGTCCCCAGAAGCTAAAGGCCGAGTTGAACGCATGTTTCAAACACTCCAAGATAGAATGATTCCAGAAATGCGAATAAAAAACATCAAAACCTATCCGGCAGCTAATGTTTATTTAGAAAAAGAATACCTTCCAAACGAGTGGAGAAAAAAATTCACCGTAAAACCCAAAAACTCTGTACCCGCTTATAGAAAAATCTCCCCAGATATCGACCTTAACGAAATCTTCTGTATGAAGTATCACCGTGCTGTTAAACGCGACCACACAGTAACCTTTCAAGCTAAGCTCTATGCCATCAAGTCTGTGCTTAAACACTCTATCTACGGCCAGCAAATCGAATTTAGGGTCTATCAGAACCTTCAATGTAAAGCTTTCTATGCAAATAAACCCATTGAATTAGAACTTATCGAAACTATCGAACGAAAGGCAGCTGCTTGAGGAAATCTAATACCGAACCGATACCGACAAAGTCGCTTGGGAATTTACCCGTCAAAATCCCCTGGGAATAACAAGAATTCTTCAAAATCCGGACAAAAAAAGAGCGGGAAAAAGAACATTCTCTTTCCCGCCCCTCAATTACTAACTAAGCTCGGCAGCTTTCAGAAAGCACAGGGTGCTTTTTGATTTGAGCTTTCACATTCTTTAGAAGACTAAGAGCCGATTGATCTTCAGTAACAATCGTTTCGTAATTCTCTTGAGTCATCTTTGCAAAATCGCCCTGGACTGAATCTTCACAGCCCAACGTCTTTGCAAAGCCAGCCAAATATTCCCCTTCACCTTGAGCCATTTCGATAGAGAGAGGCTCTTGGTTATTATATGCAAATTTAGCTGCATCCATATCATTCTTAGCAATTTCATGCTTATCGCATCCCATCGTGCCCGAAGTCATTCCAAAGGTAGGTGGAACTACGGCATTGGTTGTGCCCCGGATAGTGGTTCCAAGCATCGTCTTCTTTTGAGTCACTTGCCAGCCCAAACCACAACCATCCGTTCCACTAGGATTGGCTTGGTTGCTAACTGCATCTGTTCCACGAGATGGGTAACTGTCCATTTGTTTTTTGCCAGTGCCCGCAAAAGAAACAGCGGGAACAAGCACGAGTAATAAAAATGAGCTAACAAGATTTCTCATGATTTCTCCATT
>JBJSXY010000108.1:0-10689 GCA_046086625.1 Pseudomonadota bacterium
GTAAAGGAGCAGTAAGATGTTTACGCAAAATATTCAACCAAACCAAAGCACCCTTATTCCTTTGCAAAGCGACACCCATCCTGAAGTGCCTCGCGAGACTCAGAAGAACTTCGAAGCCGTTCTTCGCGGAGTGTGCGAGCAAGTAGCGCCCATTTGGCCGCTCGCAAATTTTATTGCTGTCAATCCGTTACAAGGATTTGAGAAAAAAAGCTTTCGGGAAGCAGTAGAAATCGCTCGAGCTCTGTATCACGCTAAAGGAGTTCCCGATCTTGGATACTTTCACGACCAGTTTAAGAAAGGGCGCATTGTAACTTCAGACTTAGTGGATGCTATCAAAAAACTAAATCCAGAAGTGTCAGTTGAGTCTTTGATGAAAATCCTGGTTGAAGAAGCAAGTCAGGATGAGGGAGCGAAGTCTGATCGACAGTTGTCAGATGTTTTTCTTGTCTTAAGCGAATGGGCCGATCAGCTTTTTGGAACAAAACTCTATCCTCTCATGCAGAGTGAAGTATCTAAGTGGGCTGGCGCTTATTTCGATAGAGGGGAAGCTGCGTGGTCCATGCCTGGTCGTGAAAAAGGCTTTTTTGCTGCTTGGCGAGACCTCGTACTCTTTGAAAAAGGAGTGGAGCTAGCAGGCCTTCAAGGCTTTAGAGACTATGTTCGAAAGCTTCCAGAAAACAATATTAAAGCCATTGAAAAAATGATGGCTGACTTAGGAGTTCCGGAAAAACTTGTTCCGGACTACTTAATGCGGCACTTCGCTTCGGCACCGGGTTGGGCAGGTTTATTTCTTTTAAATGGACGCGAAAACCAATTTAGCCAGGGCCAAGACTCATTGGGTCCGCTTTTAGATTATCTTGCCATGAGGCTTTCCTATGACGTGGTAGGTTCTCTTGCAACTTTCGGGCAAGAGATTCAGCTCAAGAGTCCTTGGCAGGGAATGCTATTTCTTGCCAATGAAAAGTTACCCAAAGCGGAAGATAAAAAAGACTTGGCCCCTTCTGCCGGTCTCATTTGGTTGGAAGCTTTTGAGAGAAATTATCGAAGTCGTCTTTTAGACCTGTTACAGAAGGCTTCACAAAAAAATAACTCGCTGGAGGAGGGGAATGTCGGAAGGCCAACGGCTCAAGCTGTTTTCTGTATCGATGTGCGATCGGAGGCTTTTAGACGAAATCTCGAAGTAGAAGGTTCTTTTGATACTTACGGGTTTGCTGGATTTTTCGCCATTCCTCTGGCCCACCAGGAATTTGGGGGAGAGGAGCCCAGTCCGCAATGCCCCGTTCTGATTCGACCCAAATATTTGGTGCTCGAAAAGCCAAATGAAAATGACAAAGTAAAAGCTGCACGTGTTTTGAATCATAGAGATTCATCAAAGGCGTTAGACTCGGCTCTGCACGAAGTAAAAAACACTTCGGTTTCGCCTTTTGCCTTAGTAGAAACTTTTGGAGGACTGGGATTTTTCTCCATGTACTTCAAGAGTTTTGCTCCTCAAATTAAAAAGGGGATAAAAGCAGCTCTCGATAGAGTTATGGGAATCGATTTAAATACTTTTCCCCAATTGCAGAATATTCCGGCAGAAGATCAAGTCGCAATTGCTGAAAACTCTCTTCGGATTATGGGTTTGCTGAAAAATTTTGGTCGGTTAGTTCTATTGTGTGGCCACGGCAGTACCACCACGAATAACGCGTATGCAACTGCGCTCGATTGTGGTGCTTGTGGCGGACATCGGGGAGCCCCGAATGCTCGAGTGGCAGCCCAGATCTTTAACGATCAAAAAGTGCGAAATGCTCTCGAACTTCGAGGGATTTCTATCCCCGCAGACACCGTATTTATTGCGGGAGAGCACGATACAGCCACCGATACCATAACGATTCTTGACGAAGAATCCGTACCTTTTAGCCATGCTCAAGATCTCAGTGAATTGAAAACGGCTTTGAAGAAGGCGGGGGAGTCGCTTAATTTGGAGAGAACTCAGCGATTCGATAATCCCAAAAAATTTAAAGGCGAAGCGAGCCACGAAGTTCAGCGTCGGTCGATGGATTGGTCTGAGGCAAGACCCGAATGGGGACTTGCAGGCAATGCGGCTTTCATCGTGGCGAAAAGAACCCTAACTAAATCTCTTAACTTAAAGAGCAGATCCTTTCTTCACTCTTATGATTGGGAATCAGACACTGTGGGTAAGGCACTCGAAGTGATTATGACGGCTCCCATGGTGGTCGCGGAATGGATTAATACCCAATATTACTTCTCTTCCGTTGATAATGAAGTATTTGGAAGTGGTAATAAAGTGATTCACAACGTAGTGGGTAAACTTGGAGTCATGCAAGGTAACGTGAGTGATTTGAAAATCGGCTTGCCTTTACAATCCGTTAGTAATGGAAACGAGCTGGTCCATGAACCCATGAGATTACTTGTCGTAATCGAAGCTCCGAGAAGCCGAGTTCAGGCCATTGTTCAGCTTCAAGAGTCGGTGAAGAAATTAGTGGTGAATGAGTGGATTCGACTGGTGGTGCTCGATCCAGCCGATGGTCAGTTCTATCGGTATTCCCCCCAACATCATTGGGAGCTGGAATCTGGTTTGATTCCCCAACATTATTCAGGTAATTAGGGGATCTGGGAGATAAAAATGTTGAAAAAACTGTGGGTAGTCTGTGCCTTGGTAAGTGGGGTCGTTTACGCTAGAGAACTAAGAACTTACGCTTACTTAGCGAAGGATCTCCCGTCGTCTCCAGGAGAAAATTGCCACTTTCAAGCCCGGGCTTTAGCCGAACGGTTTTCGAATTTAACCGGACTCCCTGCTTCGGGAACTTGTCAAAACATCGATGCCAAAGGCAACGACATTGTCATCCGTTACCAAGCTGAAGAGCCTCTGAACGTGGTAAGCAGCTTGCCGGACCTCGACTTTCCAGGCAGTGGATACGAATTTTCTTCTCAAGCCGAATGCGAAGCCGAAATTCAAAAAGAACAGACTGTGTTTCAGGAAGTGATGGGAAAAGCGCCACTTCTAGCTTTTTGTCGCTTCAAAGAAAATTACTACGGTTTGAGACGGTGGGCTTTAGTTTTAGAAGGGTTTAGTAATAGCAAGACCCGTCTCGCGTGGTCGTCGAGCTTGATTCCGGGTCGTCCTAGTGATCGTCAAATAGCTCGAATAAAATCAGCCGTAAAAGAAAAGCTGAACCGGCCTGGAGTGAATATTCGGTTTGTGTTTGTTCAAGAAGACGAAAGAGGACATTTAAGACTCACGATTCAGTATTACGGCGATTACCACGAGCAATTGAAAGGATTTTCATTATCAGGTGTGGACTCTCTTGAAGCATGCGGCCAAGGCCTTCATGATTTTAATGCCATGGAAAAGACAGTGCCTCAATTTGTGACGGTTTCCGATTGCTTTAACAATCCTTATCGTCGCGGTGCTGATCTTTTTGTGGTGGTAGATGTTCTTCGCTGGTTTAAGTTTCAACAGTCAGCCGAATCGTTTGCAAGTTATGATCAGTGCAGAATTGAAAAAGATCGTTTAGTGGAATTTTATAAAAAAGAAGTAGCTCCATCTGTCCTTGAGGGATTTTGCACTGAATGGGGCTCCCATTGGAAAATTAATCTTCTGTCTACCCCTTAATCACACAAAGGGGCCTTAGGCGAGCTACCAAATTCGCAATCGAAGCATTTTGAACAGCTTCCACTACCCGTGAAGCGTCTTTGTAAGCCTCCGGAAATTCTTCAGCCACTGTATCATAACCAGCGGCCTTAACATAAATGCCCTGGTCCTCTAGTTCTCGTAAAATCGCTCGGCCCTTTGCTTTTCTTTTAGCTTGATGACGAGAGAGTTCGCGGCCCGCTCCGTGGCAAGCGCTTCCAAAGCTACGCTTCAACGACTCACGATTTCCCACCAGCACAAAACTATAGCGCCCCATATCTCCAGGAATCAAAATGGGTTGACCCACAGCTCGATAGGGAAGGGGTACTTGGGGATGATTTGGAGGATAAGCGCGCGTGGCTCCTTTTCGGTGCACACAGACCTGAGTCAGTTTTCCATCTACTGGCATCTCCTCAAATTTGGCAATGTTGTGGCAGACATCATACAGCAGAGGCATTTCCGTAATTCCAAAATGATGTTCAAAGACGCGGCGGACCCAATAAGTGATGAGCTGACGGTTGGTAAAAGCGAAATTGGCAGCAGCTGCCATGGCTGACAAATAATTTCTTCCCTCTTCCGAAGAAAGAGGAGCTGCTGCCAATTCTTTGTGGACGAGTTCGATTCCGTAGCGGCCACAGGCCTTTGCACACGTCCCCATATAATCTTCGCAAATTTGATAACCGAGTCCCCGTGATCCAGTGTGAATCAGAACGACCACTTGATTAAGGTGAAGGCCGAAAGCGTCCGCGACTGATTTATTGTAAATTTCATCAAGGTACTGAACTTCAACAAAATGATTGCCTGAGCCAAGAGTACCCACTTGGTCGAGTCCTCTCTCTAGAGCAGTTGCACTCACCCGATCGGGGTTGGCGCCTCTGAGACAACCCCCTTCTTCAATCACTTCTAAATCACTTTCAGTGGCAAATCCTTTGCGGAGGGCCCATTGGGCCCCTTCTACTAATAAAGTTTTAAGATCGGAAAGCTCGAGCTGAAAATCTTTACGGTGTGAACCAACTCCGGAAGGAATGTTTTCAAAAAGATCAGCCACTAATTCTTTCATCTTGGATCGATAATGGATGTCATTTTTGTGAAAAGGAGTTTTTAAAAGCCTCACTCCGCAGTTGATGTCGTACCCCACGCCGCCGGGCGAAACTACCCCATCCTCTAAACGAAATGCGGCTACACCCCCAATAGGAAAGCCATACCCTTGATGCATATCGGGCATAGCAAGAACGGGATCGATGACCCCGGGAAGCGTTGCTACGTTCATAGCTTGATCGATGCTTAAGTCATCTTTTGCTGGTTTGAGGAGTTCTTCACTTCCAATTAAATGAACTCCCACTCTCATTTTTCCAGTGGGCTCAATTCTCCAAATACCAGGAGCGATTAAATGCAGGGGATACCCTTTAATGTAAATGGTTCGAAGATTAGGAATAAGGTTAGTCTCGTGACTCATCAGTCCGAGACTGTGCAACGTGAATGCCAGAAAACTAAACTTAAGAGTGAAAATCCGGCACTCACTAGAAATGTGGTCTTACTTCCATATTCATCCCAAAGAATTCCAGCAAGGGTACTGGCCAAAAGGAGCGATAAAGCACTGGCCAAATTAAAAAAACCGTAGGCCGTTCCTCGAAGATAAGCAGGACTATGGTCTGAAACTAAAGCAGCTAAAATTCCCTGAGTAAGTCCCATGTGTAGTCCCCAAAGAGCAATTCCGAAGAAAACCGAAATAAGATTGGAGCTCAAAGCAAGAACGAGATTGCTTAAGATTAAGACAGCAAGCCCCACGATAAGAATCCTATCTCGTTTCATTAAATCAGATAAATGACCAGCGGGGTAGGCTGAGAAGCTATAGACTAAATTCATGACGATGAGAACTAAAGGAGACCATTCTAATCCCAAACCGAGCTCTTTTGTCCGAAGAATAAGAAAAGCTTCGCTAAAGCGAGCCAACTGAAAAATCGATCCAACTCCCACGACCCACCAGAAGGCGGCGCCAAATTGTCTTAGGTTTCGAAAAGAAAGTTGAGCGGTTACATTGTGACTTCTTGAAACCTCAGGTTCTTTTACGCCAAAAACGAGAAGTAAAACTGCTAAAAACGCTGGAATCGGAGCGAACCAAAATACGAAGCGATAATTATTATGGGAAATCCACATCAAAAAAATAGCGATAACGGGGCCGATAAAAGCCCCTGCCGTATCCAGGGATTGCCTCAGGCCATACGCTTTTCCTCGAATAGTAGGATCGACGATATCGCCAATCAGAGCATCTCTGGGCGCACCCCGAATCCCCTTACCCATGCGGTCGATAAGGCGAGCAACATAGACAAAGCCAATCGAATGAGCCATAGCAAAAAGGGGTTTGCTTAAAGCCCCGAGAAGATAGCCGGTGACAACCACTGGCTTTCTCTTTTTTAGCCAATCACTAAAAGGGCCAGATAAAACTTTCAGAACGAGAGCGGTTCCTTGGGAAAGCCCTTCTAGGAATCCTAGGGAAGTCACACTCGCCCCAAGAACGCTGACTAAAAAAACGGGTAAAAGGCCATGAATGGTTTCCGAAGCCACATCCATGAGAAGACTTACTAAACCTAAAGCCCATATTTCTTTGGGAAGTTTCATGGAAACAAGTTATTTCCATTCTGGAAAGCTGTCATCTATGATGTCGTTAAGGAGATTAAGATGACCGTATTTGGAAGACATTCAGAATCCCACCGAGCTGAACGTATTGGCTGGTTGAGAGCCGCTGTACTCGGTGCGAATGATGGGATCGTTTCGACTGCAAGTTTAATTGTCGGCGTAGCAGCTGCGAAATCGGATCGAACAGAGATCATTATCAGTGGAATTGCGGGACTGGTAGCGGGCGCACTTTCCATGGCGGCAGGGGAATATGTCTCAGTGAGTTCCCAAGCAGATACGGAGAAAGCGGATTTAGCTCGAGA
Source organism: Pseudomonadota bacterium (assembly GCA_046086625.1). Classification (GTDB taxonomy): domain Bacteria; phylum Bdellovibrionota; class FAC87; order UBA2466; family UBA2466; genus RFNO01. Next base: position 6,574 of record JBJSXY010000108.1, read on the forward strand.
AAAGCATGAACTAGCCACCAACCCGGATTTTGAAACAGAAGAATTAGCTCAAATTTATGTGGGCCGCGGTCTAAAGCCAGAATTGGCTCATCAAGTTGCGGTTCAGCTTATGGAAAAAGATGCGTTGAAGAGTCATGCTCGAGATGAATTGCAAATTACCGATATGGGAGCAGCGAAACCAATTCAAGCTGCTTTTGCTTCTGCTGTTACTTTTACTATTGGGGCGATTCTTCCGCTGTTAATAGTTTTGGTGGTGGATAAGACACAAGTCATTCCATTCGTATCTGTGTCTTCTATTGGATTTCTGGTGCTTTTAGGCATGGTATCTGCTCGTGCCGGAGGAGCGAAACTTATGAAAGCTGCACTTCGAGTGGGCTTTTGGGGAGCTTTCGCTATGGGGGCTACGGCTCTGATTGGGAAGCTTTTTGGGACGGTAGTTCAATAAGGCTTCCATCGGGAAGGATTTTCCAAACAGTTCTAGAGCCCAGCCGGGGCCTATCCATTTCATCGAAAGTAGTTTCAGCAATTTGAATGGTATCAAAGCTTAACCGAGTTGCTCGTTTAGAGCGACGTGGGGTTGCTTGATTCATATTAGGATTGTGTTGAATAAGATCAACAGTTAAAAATGACTCGGGATCAGCTCCCCCTACAGTGGCTTCTTCAAATTCATTGTGCATTCCGAGTTGATCGAGTCTGCTGGTATGTTTGGAAGTGTTAATCACTCCAACTTTACGCTGTTTTGCTGTGAAAATGAGGCCATAATCTTGGCCAGGGGTCCAGCTCCAATGCTGGGCAACGTGGCGCTTTTCACTGAATGAAACCATTCCACTCATATGGTAATCATCGCTCAATCCATCTTTGTGGGCGACCACTTGTCTTCTTAAGTGATTTTCATCTCGAAGAAGGCCGGCATTAAATTGTTGCAAAGCAGGCAGAGGAGACACCGCTCCATTTCCTTCAGTAAATCCTGTGGATTTAACAAAAAGTTGGGCTAGTTCTAAGTCGCTTAAATAATGTGAGCTCGGCACACCTCGATAAACTTTTTCGGGCAAATAGAACTCAGTCATTTTGTCATTATATTTTTCTTGCGAGTGAGACAGTTGAGAAAAACTGCGTTGAAAAGAAGGCGAAGCCAAACGGATCGCCCCTGTTCGGTCTTCATAAATGTGTTCAGCAAGCCAGTTCGCATAATCTCTTACTTCCTCTTCAAGCAATCTTCCCGGTTTCGAATGTTCTCTTCGCCAAAGAAAAAATTCTTCGGGGTGGAAGTGAGTCGCTTTACTGGCCATCACCTTCTGCGCACGTTCCAATTCCTCTGGTGTCATTTTTTCGGTACTGTGAGAAAAAGCCCGAACTGCTTCAGGAAAAGTTGAAAATTCTTCTCGATGATTTTGGGCCCAATGTAAAAATGCTTTTGAGTCGAATTCGGCCGTGGGATCTCCAAGGATTTCCCGAGCTCGAATAGACAGAACTGGATTTAGAACTTCTTCAAAACCGCTTCCGGAATTGAGGGCTCTTTCGAGTTCGGTTTGGAATTGTTGTGAGAGGAGAATGCTTTGAGCTAAGTGTTGTTCGCTTTCGTGTCGGTTTAAAGTGACGTCCTCTCCCCAGTGAACATAAAGCGGGGAAGTTAGCCCCTGAGTTTCCAAAAGCTTTTCTGAAAGCAATCGCACAACACGACCGTTCCCATCAACGAATGGATGGACCGAGGCAAAGTCTCTTTGAAACCTTGCAACGGCTTCAATTACTTCTTTTTTTGTCTGGGCTTTCTTTACTTCTTTTCTTGCATCATCCCAAATGCGAGTTGCAAGCTCCTGTAAAAACTCGCGTTGAACTGCTTTGATTTCAGGTAAGTCAGTTCGAGCTAGCCCCTCTTCTCCGTATTTGGTTTTTAGAGCAGTGATCTTTTTGACGAGTTCTGGAGTTAATTCTCTTCTCGCATCAATTTGGTACCAGTGAGTGAGGGGGGCGTAGCTTAAGAAACCGTCTCGGGTCTTTTTCAAGAAAGGATTTAAATGCAGCAAATGAGCAATCGTTTTTCCTACAGCGGAAACGCCTTGGGGTAAATGTTTTCCATCGACCTCAAATCCCACGTTTTCATCGCGGATGACGCCCAGTTCAGAATCTAAAAGACCTTGGGAGTTTCGAGCGGGGCGTCCGTCCGATTGAAAAACTTTTCCTTTATCGCCCCGGATACTGTCTCGAGACATCAGTTTTCTATGAAGTTCTTTGATACTGCTTAATTCAATTGAATCGAGTGAAAGACCCATGAGGTAATTTCTGGCAGCTATATAACCCTCAAAGGGGCGTTCGCCATTTTTATTGTATCGAATCGGCCCTTCGGGATATTCTGTGCGCTGTCTTCCTAAGAAGTGGTCCTCAAAATTCACAAGGGCATCCTCTGCAAACTGACCCAGAAGCCAATCGGAAAACGCTTTCGCTTCGGTTGGAGATAATTGCTCAGAAGCTTTTTTGATTAAATCTACCGCGGCTTTCTTACCGTCGATTGGTTCTTCTAAAAAGTCTCTGAGCCTTTCTTCTTCTGCTCGAGAGCCACGGAATGGAGCTTCAGCGCGGGAGGGATATCTTTTAGCACGGGGCGGTTTGAAGGGTGCAGTGGGGTGGGGATTGTAAACTTTAAGGAAAGGCTCTTTACAGTCGATACCAGCCAAGCTTCTCATGGCTCCCATCGATACAATTAAAAATAGAACAGCTAAATTATGAAAAAACTGCTTCATTTTCCCCCGTTTAACAAAGCTAAAAAGTGCAAGGCGTAGACCAAGAGTGATAGCCGTAAGTGTGAAGATGCTTGTGGTTACGTAAACTCACACTGTCAAAAAAGTAGACATAGGATAGAATCTTTATCGATGAAAACTTCTTCATTTCTTTTTACCCCTCTTAAAATTCGAGACGTTACTTTTAGAAACAGAATTTTCGTTTCACCTATGTGCCAATACTCTGCTTGTGAAGGGATACCCTATGAATGGCACTTGGTTCACTTGGGAAGCCGAGCAGTGGGAGGAGCGGGGCTAGTGATGGCTGAAGCCACTGCTGTTTCAGCTCCCGGGCGAATCTCCCCAGCGGACACAGGTCTTTGGTCCGAAGCTCAAGTGTCAGGATTTCGACCCATTACGCGTTTTATAAAATCTCAGGGGGCCATTCCGGGTTTGCAATTGGCTCACGCGGGACGAAAAGGGTCGACTGCAGAGCCTTGGAAAGGCGGAATGGCTTTATCAGTGAGTGAGAAGGGCTGGAATGTTATCGCGCCTAGTGCCATTCCCTTTTCATCGCAATCTATCGTTCCAAGAATGATGGATGAAAAAGATCTAGCTAAACTTGTGGCCGATTTTGAAAACTCAACAAAGCTTGCGCTGGCAGCTGGCTTTGAAGTTCTCGAACTTCACATGGCGCATGGGTATCTTCTTCACGAATTTTTATCTCCTCTCTCCAATGAGCGGCAGGATGAATTTGGAGGCTCTTTAGAAAACCGAATGCGATTGCCTTTGAAAATAGCAAAACAAGTGCGACAGCTTTGGCCCAAGCACTTACCGCTTTTTGTTCGTATTTCTGCAACCGATTGGGTTGAAGGGGGCTGGGATCTTTCGCAAAGTCTTGTTTTTTGTAGTGAACTAAAAACCCATGGGATTGATTTAATCGATGTTTCTTCGGGAGGTTCGAGTCCCGATGCCAAAATTCCGGTAGGACCAGGATTTCAAATTCCCTTTGCTAAATCCATTCGTGAAGAAGTCGGTATTTTAACTGGGGCTGTGGGGCTTATTACCGAAGCGATGCAAGCAGAAGAAGTTTTGAAATCAGGCTGCGCCGATGCTGTTTTCTTGGGACGTGAATTTTTAAGAGATCCCTATTTTCCTCTTCACGCTGCAAAGGAGTTAGGAGCGGATATCGCTTGGCCGCCTCAGTATGAAAGAGCGAAGCGGTGAGGTTTTTTTTTCTGATTCGATACCGAGTGAGTCCCAGTGTTTCTAGCTGGTTCTGATAAATGGTTTGGTGAAGATTAAAAAAATCCCTCCCCCAGTGAATGATTCTTTTCCAAACAGGCTTAAGCCAGAAGCTCACTCGATTTTTCTTCCCCCGGACAGCTCCCGTGATTCTTTG
>JBJSXY010000109.1:0-2519 GCA_046086625.1 Pseudomonadota bacterium
TACCACCTTCTCCGCCTATCCCATTATTTCCAGATTTACCAATAATAGAAGAGTTATTATCTATATAAATCCAAGCTCCTTCAGAAAAAGAACTACCCACATTGAAAGCAGGTAAATCTGTGTAATGAGAAACTATAGGATTATTTATCAATAGATATAAATTCAAAGGATAGTTAGTAACATTTGCTATATTTGATAAAATATAGTTATTAGTAGCACTAGTTACTTTAACCTCTCTGGTATATCTATGCACAAAATGTAACATTATTTACACTCTTATATCCGGTATTTGAGCTCCGTACATATAAGTACCATCATAAATAAATGAATATATATCTCTAGCATTGTTAGCGTTAGATGCTGGAGGTGTTACACCAGCAGTCCATTTAAACTTGTCTCCCGCCCAGGTTATATTCTTAGTTCCGTCAGATGTATTAATAACTATTAATACATAGGTACCAACTTTTAAATTTATAGGATTGTTAATTGTAATATTGCCGGTCAAAGATAGAGTAGCAACCCTACCTGATACAGTATTCCATACTAAAGGACTTGTCTCTGTTAAAGTCTGAGAAACAACATTAGCTTTAGAAGTATTAAAAGTACCGCTAACATCTACCGTAGCTATAGGAGAAACAGTACTAAAACCTACATTACCCGTAGGAGATACGTAAAATCTATTAGTAGATGTAGATTTCTGATATAGAGCAAAATCTTTAGCGCCAGTTAAATTTATATCTTGTATGACAGCCCAATCATCAACTTCTATAGCAGCTCTTCTACTAGTGGCATGAGTACTAGGATATAACTTAATGTGAAGAGGAGATTGAGCAGCACCTCCAAAAATAACTAAATTAGCAGAAGTATCTATATAAGTATTACCTAGAGTTAATCTACCAACGGTATCATATTGTATACTAGAATTGGAACTTAGTTTAGCTGGGGTAACACTACCATTTTCTATAGTAACATTACTTCCTCCTACGCCAATTAATTTAGATAGTTGATTCGTAGCATTTTTATAATAAACAGAATCTTCGGAAATAGCGTAAAACAGCTCTCCTATTTCATAGGAACCTATGTTAGCGTTAGCTGCTACGGCATTAGGTTCTACTCTGTAACTAACGCCTCGTCTAGTAAAATTTTGATTGCCATATGTACCTGTCGGGTTTGCATATAGTAAACTAGAACTATCTACTTTTCTATATAGAGAATTTGTATTAGCACTAATAAATAACGTACCTAGAGGTGGGTCAATAGAGGTGCCATCAGATGAGAAATTATATAAAGTAGGAGCACTAGCACTGTAGAAATTAGTTAACAAAGCATCTAAAGAATTATTTACATTAATTCTAGCGTCTGTTAGCTTAGCAGTACTAGCTGGCGTAGTATAGGTATTTGTACTTGTTATAGTCATATTTAACTTCCCTCAAGCTCTAAGTCTACACAAATATCCGTAGGATAAGAGGCATCTGATAGCTTTAATATGCTGAAAATTAGTGTAGTTCTAGAAAACTCAAAAACAGTAGGGATTATTGTGTAATTTACAGAAGGATTAGCTCTTATAGATTTTAGAGAAGGAGGTGAGCTAAATTTATAACTAGTTAGATCAACTGTTTTAGGATTTTCTGTCATACACACGTTTAATTTAGTCTCTGTAAGTTGTGATTGTGTAAAGTAAGATAATTTTTCTAATTTAGTATCTACTAGCCCTGGAAACAAGTTATCTACTGTTAATTTTAATTGAAAATGTTTAAATAAACGTATCTGCGAATCTAGAGGTTCATAATCGGTAAAAGCCGCATTATTAGCATTACCTGTTGCAGTATATACGTTATTTTGATTAGAATATCTGATATATAGTTTCCCGTCTACAGCTCCTGCTGATCCTTCATATGTAGTACTTAATATATCATTAAATTGATATAAATCTACTAGTTGAAACTTACCACTATATAAATTGAGATTAGCAAATGCATTGCTACCTGTGGCTATCCCGTTAGCGTAGTAAGAGGTTCCTAGTTGTACATTGTTAACATCTATTACGCCTGCTAATAAAGCATAGCTATTACTGTTAGGGCCTTCATTATAGTTCCAAATAGCGAAAGTATTTCCCTGAGCACCTGCATTAGTTAGAGTTTGTAACTGTGTGTTATAGGTAGCTCCGTTTAGATAGGCGCTTATGTTAGCATAATAAAAAATATTAGCATTGGCGCCTCCGACTGGAGTAGTAGAGTTTTCTAGGATTACTCTTTTAAAAGAGTTAGTATCTGCGTTAAAAGTTTTATTTAAAACATAGTCTGCTACTACAGAAGTATAGACGGACTCACTCAAAGACCTTATCTGAGTAGTATATACCATAGAAACAGCATTACCAAATAAGGTACGCACATTATCATCAGTACCTTGAGTCCATCCAGAGGAACTTCCATTAGCGTTATCTACAGGTCCAGATACTAAAGTAGTTAAACCCCCTGTAGTAGAGTTAGAAAAGCTAGGCCAGTTATACTCTGTATAGT
>JBJSXY010000110.1:0-3528 GCA_046086625.1 Pseudomonadota bacterium
GGGCCTTTATCTGCTTATCCATTTCCGACGACAAGAAGAGCTCAAAAAACTTTATCCTTAACTCTTTGCGTCAAACACCGATAAGGTTAGGAAATCAAACTCTTAACTATGGTGGTTTGTTCACAATGAGCTTAAAAAACCCGTTCTTGATAGTTTTTTTGGGATGTCTCGTTACTCCGCTTTGGTCGGAATCACTTCCTCCCGGATGTACTTACAACAAAGAATGCAGAGTAGAGCTGCCTGGCTCTGTTTGTGGAGATGGCAGTCCCTCCTATTTCACTTTGGTAGCAAAAGAAAACTCACCCAACCTTTTAGTTTATTTAGAACCCGGTGGAGCCTGTTGGAGTGCGGAGACCTGTCAGTTTGGACATGTTTTAAATCTATCTGCCAAACCCAAGAGTAAAAAAATCTTGTCAGAGAAAGGTCTTCTCAATCTTTCCGATCCCACTAATCCCTTTTTTAATTTCTCGAAAGTTTCTATTCCTTATTGTACTGGAGACGTTTTTCTCGGCGATAGGGATACCAACTATGGCGATTCGTCCAATCCAAAAGTAATCCATCATCGGGGTTTTAAGAATGCCCTTCTCACCATGCAGGCTGCAAAAGAATTTTTTCCCGATCCCGAGCGCGTAGTTCTTTTTGGAAGAAGTGCTGGAGGGTTGGGCGTTTTAGCTCAAGTTAGAAATCTGGAATCTGTATTTCCACGATCTATCAAATATGCGTTAGCCGATTCAGGCACTCCCTTGATGCCTCCTTATGTTGATCAGCAAAGTTACCAACAAATTATTGATAACTGGAATGCTCACGAAACGCTCCCGGCTGTTTCTTCCTCTGAGAGTATGAATCACTTTGGAGATCTCTTAAGATTTAATATTTTACATTTCCCTCTGATTCGCTACGGCCTTATTCAAAGTTACGAAGATGTGGTCATGACTTATTTTGCAAAAAGTATTGGAGCTCCCGATCCCTCTGAAGCGGTTGCTCAGAGTATTATTTCAGCTTCAGATCATTACATGGGTCTTGAAACTTCCCATGCCAAAGTATTTTTCGTCGAGGGACGCACTCACGTGCTGACCAAAAAACCCGTGTCTAAAATAAAATCGGCCGGAATGGTTCTCAGTCAGTGGCTCGATCTCATGTTCTCAGATAAGCCCTGGCCTAATGTTCGCCCGGATTTAGAAGAGAACTAAGTGTCGCATAAAATTCATTATGGGTGCAATCAATCGTGAGCGGAGTAACGCTCACGTACTTTTCCTGAACTGATTGGCAATCAGATTCCTGGCTCTTTTCAAAGCCCCGGTAGGGTCCGCCTACCCAAAAATATTTTTTACCCCGCGGATCGATTCCTTGAGTAACTTCTGCTTGATAGTGTCTAAAACCTTGCCGAGCAATCTGAATTCCTCTGACTTCCTCTGGTTTTATGTTGGGAATATTCACATTCAGTAAAGTGTGCGATGGAAAAGGAACATTTAGAGTCTTTACTAAAACTTCTTTTGCTATTCGTGCAGCCATTCCAAAATCAAAAGATACCTGTTCGGCCATTCCCAGAGCGTGCATACTCACCATCGAAAAGGCATAACTTTTAATGTTCATTAATGCCCCTTCTCTCGCAGCAGCGACCGTTCCTGAGTAAAAAACGTCGGTGCCCAAATTAGCTCCCCGATTGATTCCCGACAAAATCAAATCCGGCTTTTCTTTGAGCAAGTAGTGAATCCCTAAGTAAATACAATCTGCAGGCGTTCCACTCGTGGAGAATCGACGAGGTCCGTGCTCGATAATTCTGAGCGGTTTATGCAATGTTAAACTATGCCCCGCTGTACTTCTCTCGCGATGTGGAGCAACGACATACACTTCCCCTAACTCTTCAGCCGCTTTTGCGAGAAGCTGAATGCCAGGTGAATCAAATCCATCATCATTACTAATTAAAATCTTCATTGTTTTTCGCCTTTTTTCATTAAGTAGTCTTCAATAAATGCATCTAAATCTCCATCGAGGATTCTTTGGGGATCTCCTGATTCGTGGTCGGTTCGGTGATCTTTTACTAAGCGGTAAGGAGCCAACACATACGACCGAATTTGGCTGCCCCAAGCAATGTCCATTTTACTATCTTCTACGGCTTGCTTTTCTTTCTGGCGAGCTTCCACTTCGCGATCGTAAAGTTTCGCTTTTAGGATCTTCATGGCCAGTGCGCGGTTTTGATGCTGAGAACGCTCATTTTGACAGGCCACTTGAATTCCTGTGGGAAGATGGGTCAGGCGAACTGCAGATTCCACTTTGTTTACGTTTTGGCCACCCTTGCCCCCAGCTCGATAGGTATCCACACGCAAGTCTTTATCCGGAATATCAATTTCAATTTCTTCTTCAATATCTGGATAAACAAATACAGACGCAAATGAAGTGTGTCGGCGAGCATTGGAATCATAGGGGGAAATTCGAACAAGCCGATGAACTCCATTTTCAGCTTTTAGAAACCCATAAGCTGCATTCCCCTGAACAATACACGTAGCTGATTTAATTCCTGCTTCCTCGCCTTGAGTTTGTTCCAGAATTTGAACTCGCCAACCTTTTTGCTCACAGTAGCGTACGTACATTCGGAGAAGCATTTCCGCCCAGTCCTGGGCTTCCGTGCCTCCCGCACCGGCATTAATCGCTAAAATAGCGTCTTTAGGATCGTTGGGCCCCGACAACATCTCTTGGAGCTCCATGGAGCGAACCTGTTCAGCAAGCTCGGCAATTTCAGAATTAGCGTCAGTTAAATTATTTTCGGTGGGTTCCTCTTCCACTAATTCAATAAAAGCTTTTCCATCATCCAGCAACCGAGTGGTATAACTGACCTTATCAAGAACAGACTGTAGAATGGCTTTTTCTTTTTGAACTAACTTGGCTGCTTTTTGATCAGCCCAAAAACTATCTTGAAGTTCACTATTTTCTATTTCGGAGAGTCTTAGACGTTTTTTATCGACGTCAAAGCCGCCCCCTTAGAGTTTCAAATCTCTTTTCGAGATCTGCCGTGACTCGTTTTAACTCTTCAACGCCTTTTTGCTGGGATATTGAACTCATAACGTCTTCCTGTGGTTGAGAAAGACCCTACACTGTTCAATGAGTCTTAGTAAAGGCGATTGGACGTCAAGCTTCGGCCGCGAGAAATGGGCCTTAATAAGTTTCTAGCCACACCACAAAATTGAACGCAGACAGGCCGAGGTTCGGAGTACCCGGGAGCTCCAGGAATGGCACCACCTGTAGGTGCACAACCGTGCGTACTGGGGTTTACTACACTTACAACTGGAGTCGATACGACTGGATAACTCATAATCGGATACCCATAGCCACCTAAGCCGGTGCCTCCGCCAAAACCCCCGAGACCGCCGAGCAATCCAAGGCCTCCGCCAAGGCCTCCAGTAGTTAAACCATAAGATGGATAGCCCGAACCATATCCATAGTAAGAAGGAAAAGAAGTTCCACTTCCACAAGAAGATAAACCCGTTCCCAATCCCATGGAAGGCAAACCCATTCCACATCCCAAAGAAG
>JBJSXY010000111.1:0-21412 GCA_046086625.1 Pseudomonadota bacterium
CACCCAAAAAACCACCATAAAAAGCACATAGGCCAGTAATAAATTGGCAATTGGACCCGCTGCTACGACTGCGAATCGCTTATAGAGTGCTTGAGTGGAAAATGCGCGATGAGCTTCTTCGGGAGGAACCTCTTTATAGGGATCATCCCCCATCAGTTTGACGTAGCCCCCTAACGGAATCAGAGAAAGACAATATTCCGTTTCTCCCCAAGTTTTTTTCAGGATCTTTTTTCCAAAGCCCAAAGAAAATATTTCAACTTTAATTCGAAAAAATTTTGCGACGAGATAGTGGCCCAACTCATGAAAAAATATGAGCCCACCCAACAAGACAACCATTCCAATGACGGAGTTAAAGTTAAACACCGAACCTCCCAAATTTTCCTAATCATATTCGATTTATAGCAGACTTGGCAACCTGGCGAGCGACTCTATCGGCTTCAAAGACGTCTTCGATTTGGTGGATGGAATTTCCAGAAAATTCTTGCAGAGTCGTGTCGATAACTTTGGGAATTTGCGTAAAGCGAATTTGATTTCCCAAGAAAGCTTCCACTGCTATTTCATTGGCTGCGTTTAAAGCGATCACGTGGCTTTGCCCAGCCTGAAGAGCTTTCCGAGCGAGAGTAAGGCACGGAAACCGAGTGGTATCCGGCTCAAAAAACTCTAAACGGGACATCTGAGCCAAACTGAGTTTTTTGATGGGTTGAGTTAAGCGACCGGGATAAGACAAAGCATAGCCGATTGCTGATTTCATGTCCGGCAAAGATAATTGAGCAAGATTAGTATTATCTTTTAGCCAAATAGCCCCGTGAATAATGCTTTGCGGATGAACCCAAACTTCGATGCGATTTTCCGGAAATCCAAAAAGAAAGTGAGCTTCAATAAGCTCCAAACCTTTATTCATGAGAGTTGCAGAATCGACAGAAATCTTAGGTCCCATTTTCCAATTAGGATGAGAAACAGCCATTTCCGGACTTACTTGGCTTAAATCTAAGTCCATTCTTCTTAGAAAGGGCCCGCCACTCGCCGTAAGAACAAGGGTTTCGATTTCGGCGATATTTGTTCCCTTCAAAAGTTGGTACAGGGCATTGTGCTCACTATCCACTGGGACAATTTTCGCCCGACTTTTTTTGACTTCTTCTTGAAATAAACTGCCTGCCGTAACTAAAGATTCCTTATTTGCTAATCCAATGAGTTTATCTTTTCGAATGGCGTGAAGAGTGGGCTCGAGTCCTGCAAATCCAACGATTCCGACAATGACCACTTCGACTTCACTGATATCGATGCAACGCTTAATTCCTTCAATGCCAAATCCCACTTCAAGCTTGGGAAACTCTCGTCTGATTAAAGCAGCATCGGCTTCGCTTTGAACGCTTACCGCTTCTGGTTTGAAGGCTTTTATTTGCTCTTGAAGTTTTGCGAGATTTTTCCCAGCTGCTAGACTGACAATCTCAAATTGATCAGTAAATGCCCGAACTAAATCGAGTGTGTAGGTCCCAATAGTACCTGTGGAACCCAAAACACAGATTTTTCGCTTGGGAGACACTTAAGCAGTCTCCCAAATATAATAAAGACACAAATAAAAAACAGGGGCAGCGAAAGCAAGACCATCTACTCTATCTAAAATACCCCCATGACCCGGCAAAAAAGCTCCAGAATCTTTCTGCATCTGGCTTCGCTTTAATACGGATTCAAATAGGTCCCCGAGTTGAGCCAACCCACTTAGAAGCGGCGTCAGGAAAATAATCCACCAATATCGATCGACTGGCATCGACTCTGGGTAAACAAATCGAGTCCAAATAATTGCAGCTAGAACGGATGCCAAAACCGCGGATATCGAGCCTTCCACCGTTTTTTTAGGGCTAATTTCACTCGCTAATTTTCTTTTTCCAAACTTCATTCCCCCAAAATAGGCAGCGGTGTCACCCACAAAAACAATAAGGAAAAGTAGAATTAAATAAGACCTTCCCACCTCGGGCCAATTCACAACACTGAACAAAAAACCAAATAACATGGTCATGTAGGCAAATCCTAAGCACTGATAAGTTACTTCTTTGATAGCTAGTTCAAATTGACCCGAACGCGCCGATCCCAGAACTCCAGAAATTAAAATTAGAACGTTACACAAAATGTACGTATGAAATGCAGCCAAATAATCCCCGCCCAGCTGAAAAATTTGTATTGAAACTAAAACAAACATCGTCAGTCTTCGAACCAAGGACTTTTTAGCAAACATGAGGGAATCAAATTCCAAATACGCACAGGCCCCGATAAGCACGACTATCAATCTTAAAAGTCCAAAAGAACCCCAGAGGACCAGAGCCACGAGAGCCAATGCTGCTGGCACTCCTGTTAAGAGTCGAGTTTTCACAGTTGCTTCTCCTCAAGTTCTTTCTTTTGTTTTTTCTTCGTTGACGCTTGTGGCTTCTCAACTTGTTCCTGAGTTTTTCCAAATCGTCGTTTTCTAGTGGAAAAAATTTCGATGGCTGCCCGAAGATTCTCAGGATGAAAATCAGGCCAAAGCTCATTCATTACTACAATTTCGGAATAGGCGAGCTGCCATAAAAGAAAGTTACTGATTCTCGACTCACCACCCGTACGAATTAAAAGATCCGGATCTGGAAAATGGGGGTGATACAAATTGTTTCTGACCACGGTCTCATCGAGCATCTCCAGATCTAATTTTCCAGCTTTGACTGCTATCGAAATTTTTTTAATGGCATCGATTATTTCCTGACGTCCACCGTAGGACAGAGCAAGGCTCAATTGCATTTTCGGCTTTTCCAAGCGAGTGAACTCAATAACCCTATTTAGCTCGTTTAAAACAAAATCAGGGAGTCGCGACAAAGTTCCCTGGGCAGAAAGGGAAACCCCGTTCGATTTAAGTTTTTTATCCATCGTTTTGAGATGGCGAACAAGAAGCCGCATGAGAACTCTTACTTCAAGACTCGGCCTTTGCCAGTTCTCAGTAGAAAAAGTATAAAGGGTGAGGTACTCAACTCCTAAGCTACAACACTCGGTGACAATATCATCAACCCGCTTAGCACCTTCCTGGTGGCCACGTGTCCGATGTAGCCCTCGATCCTTGGCCCAACGGCCATTGCCATCCATAATAATGGCAATGTGACGTGGAATAGGTTTTGCCGAGTTCATGTTCAGATTGTCATGACCTCTTTGGTCTTTGACTCAACAGACTTATCAACTTCCTGAATAAATTGATCGGTTAATTTCTGAATCTCTTCCTGGGTTCGTCGCTGATCGTCTTCAGTTAAAACTTTATCTTTTTTCAAAGCATCCATCGCATCTCGACGAATATTTCTCACGGACACTTTCGCGGCTTCCCCTTCTTTACTGATTTGCTTTACGAAATCTTTTCGTCTTTCTTCAGTGATCGGGGGCATGTTGATGCGAATAATTTTTCCATCATTCATGGGGGTCAATCCCAAGTTGGCAGCTAAAATGGCCTTCTCAATTTCTCCAAACAAACTTCTATCCCAAGGTTGAATAGTAATCGTTTTAGGATCTGGGGTTGCCAAAGCAGCCACTTCTTTTAAAGACATTTGGCTACCGTAAACATCTACTCTCACTCCATCCACCATGGTTGCGGAAGCTCTTCCCACTCGCAACTTGGAAAGCTCATTGCGTAGATGCTCAACGGCCTTCTCCATGTTTTTCTTGATTTCATTCATTTGTGGGGTCATTTATCCCTCCGAACAATCGTTCCTATGTCTTCTCCCAAAATTACTCTTTTAAAATTGCCAGGAGTATTCAAATTAAAAACTAAAAGAGGCAAACTATTATCCATACAAAGGGAAATGGCCGTTGAGTCCATCACCTTCAGGTTGTTTTTTAAAACATCCAGATAATCCAGCCGCTTGAAAAGTTTCGCTTTGGGATTTGTCACCGGATCATCATCAAATACACCATCCACTTTGGTAGCTTTCATGATTACTTCGGCATTTACTTCCATAGCTCGTAAACTTGCTGCCGTATCTGTTGTGAAATAAGGATTACCCGTTCCCGCAGCAAAAATGACCACTCGGTTTTTTTCAAGGTGGCGGACCGCTCGTCTTCTTATGTAAGGTTCACAAAGCTCGTGCATTTCAATGGCTGACATGACGCGAGTATAAACATCAAGCTTTTCCAAACAGTCTTGCAAGGCCAAGCTGTTTAATACTGTGGCTAACATTCCCATATAATCACTGGTAGCTCTGTCCATTCCCTGAGCTGTGCCAGCAATACCACGGAAAATATTCCCACCCCCAATAACAATAGCAACCTGAACGCCTAACTCGTGGACCGATCTGATTTCTTTCGCTATTCGATCAATGACGTCAGGACTAATCCCAAAGGCTTTATCGCCAGCTAGAGCCTCTCCACTCAGCTTTAGGAGGACCCTTTGATATCGGGGCTTGGATGGTTGATTCATACGCTACAGCTAGCTTTCGAAGGTGCGGCTTCTCCTACTTGGAAGCGAACAAACCGTCGAATGGCCATATTCTCACCTAAAGTCGCAATCGCGTTCTTTAAAAGGGCTTCAATGGTGAGGTCTGGATTTTTAACAAACTTTTGATTCACCAAACAATGTTCTTCGTAGAATTTGCCAATTTTACCTTCGACAATTTTCTCAACCACAGGCCCTTTTTTTCCGGATTCCTCAGCTTGAACTCGAAAGATAGCTTTTTCTTTCTCGAGATCTTCGGCAGGAACTCCGTCTTTATCCAAGTAACGGGGAGAAGCAGCAGCAATGTGCATGGCGATGTCTTTTACCAGATTTTGAAATTCATCCGTTCGAGCTACGAAATCGGTTTCGCAGTTTACTTCTACGAGAACTCCGATTTTTCCTTCTCCATGGATGTAAGATAAAACACGCCCTTCGTGAGCCGCACGACCTGCTTTTTTCGCAGCTGCCGCTAGACCTTTCTCTCGCAAGAATGTCATGGCTTTTTCAATATCGTTGCCGGTTTCCAACAACGCCTTTTTGCAGTCCATGAACCCTGCCCCAGTTTTTTCACGAAGTTCTTTAACTAACAACGCTTCACTCACAACAACCTCCAACTATTTTTAGGATTCAGTTTTTTCTTCAGTAGCTTCTTCAGCAACTTCCGGAGTTTCCTCTTCTTCTAAGAGGGCCTGATCACGATAGTCGATTTCCGTTGGGATATTGAGAAGCTTGGGCCGTTTTACCTTTTCAACAACAGGACCTGCCGCCACTGTTTCGACTTCAGCGGCTTTTGCTTGCTGAGGTTGTGCCTCTGTAGCCCCTTGTCCTTGAGCTAAACGAGCTTTTTGCTCATAAATAGCTGCCCCTTCCAAACAAGAATCCGCCATCAAATTTACAAAGAGAGTAACCGACTTGATTGCATCATCATTTCCTGGAATCACGAAATCCACGCGATCCGGATCACAGTTTGTATCCACTAGGGCTACTACGGGAATTCCCAATCGATTGGCTTCTCGGACTGCAATATCTTCAGTCATAGGATCAATGATAAAGAGAGCAGCAGGAAGCTGTCTCATCTGACGAATACCGCCCAAACTCGCTTCGAGCTTGGCCTGTTTTCTATCAAACACAACCCGCTCTTTTTTCTTAAGCAGTTCGTAAGTGCCATCTGCGCGTAAACGATCCATTTCATCTAATTTTTCACAGCCTCTTCGGATAGTTGCGAAATTGGTTAATGTGCCTCCTAACCAACGCTCAGTCACAAAAGGCATGTTGCACCGAGAAGCGGCTTCTTTAGCCATCGAAGCTGCTTGATTTTTCGTAGCAACAAATAAAATTTTTCCACCGTCTGCCACAGTGTTCTTAATAAAAGCACAAGCTTCTTTTGCGTGCTTTACAGTTTTTTCAAGATCAATAATGTAAATTCCATTACGAGGCCCATAAATAAAGGGCTTCATTTTAGGATTCCACCGATGAGTCTGGTGACCAAAATGGACGCCAGCCTCGAGCATATTTCTCATGGATACTTCAGGCATATTTTACCTCCGGTTAAGCCTCCGCCCCCATGTGCCCTTTCGAAAACCAACCTTCGAAAGAGACCGAAGTCTAATTAAGGTAGGGGAGCGTGTGTAATTGGCCAAAGGATCTAGCACGCCGACCCCCTTGGAGCAAGCCATTTATACCTGATCCCTTTAGCTGTGCTTGGCGGGGGCCTGCAAGGGGAGGGAAAGGGTAAAAAGGATGCTCCCCTAGGGTACTTGAGTCAGTAGTTCTTTTTAGTTACTTGCTTTTTTGTGAAAAAAGCAAAGGCTCATTGCCCCAACCCTTCTTGCAAACACCACCAGCTGCCGAAGAAGCGGTTTTACATGAAAAAAGGGTATTTCATCACCCAATGGAACCACCAACGCGTTCCCAGATATCAGTGTCTTAATTGTGGAAAAAGTTTCAGTAGCCACACGTTCTACAGAACCTACCGGCAGAAAAAACCCTATTTAAATGAAACGATTTTTAAGTTCTACACTTCAGCCACCACTCAACGTCGTCTTGCGAAAGTTCTTGGCGTGAATTTAAAAACCATTGTGAGAAAGTTTCTCTTTTTAGCCGAAAACGCCGAGCGGACACATCTAGCTAAGCTATCCCAGAAAGATTTCGACGTAACTCATTCCCAGTTTGACGAAATGCTCACTTTCGAACACACGCGCTTAAAACCCATCTCAATTGCTCTTGCTGTACAAAAGAAGGATTCAAAACTAATAGCGATTCATGTAGCCCAGAGCCACTACCAGGGCGTTTTGTCCTCGGTGGCATTTAAGAAGTATGGCTTCAGAGAAGACCAAAGCCAGGAGGCAAGAAGACAGGTCCTCATCACTCTTCAATCTCAAATCAAAAGTAACTGCACTCTCATTACCGACGCAAAGTCAGTCTATCAAACAGAAGTAGCTTGCCATGTTCCAAGCGCAAAGCTCGAGCAGATAAAAAACAGAGGAGGAAGACTTCAAAGGCTTCTCAACGCTAAAAGAAGAAATCTCAAAGACCCGATGTTTGAACTCAACCTTGTAGCAGCTAAAATCCGACATGATTTATCGCGGATGGCAAGAAAAGTGTGGGTAACGACCAAACGCAAGGACAGGCTTCAAAAACACCTGATGCTATTTCTAGCCTCTCAAAATGGGTACGCCATTGCAGCTTAGTTTCAGTATACCTTTGAAGAATTGACCACTCTGCGTAACTGGCTTCAATAAATATACAGTCATAACAAAAAAGAGACATCCTCTTTACCCTTTCCCTCCCCTTGCAGGCCCCCGCCAAGCACAGCTAAATGGATCAGGTATAAGCCATTTTATCTAAGAGCTGTTAAAGCCGGACATTCCAGGATAGGGTCGGTAACGAAACAAACAAATGGTGGTTACGGACCAAATAAAAACATGGCCGACTCAACCGGGTGTGTACATCATGAAGGATGTCACCGGAAGGATTCTTTACGTTGGGAAAGCTAAGAACTTAAGAAATAGAATCCGATCCTATTTTCAAGATCCCGAAAAATTAACCCCCAAAACTCGGGTTCTTGTTAAGAAAATTTTTCAACTAGAATTCACCGTAACTCACACCGAATTGGAAGCACTCCTTTTAGAATGCAACCTCATAAAAAAACATCGGCCTCGATATAATGTCAGATTAAAAGACGATAAAAACTATCCTTACGTTGTTCTCGATTTTACTCATCCCTTTCCTCAATTCAGAGTAACCCGTAAAATTACCCCTTCTCCAGCTCTCAAATATTTTGGCCCTTTCAGTGGAGGAATCCGAGAAATTAGTCGGTTCCTTTTGAAGACATTTCAAATTCGAGACTGCTCGGACTCAAAATTCAAAAATCGCAGACGACCCTGTTTGAATTATGAAATCGGAACCTGCACTGCTCCCTGTGTAGATTATGTCTCACAAACTGATTACGCCAAACAAGTCGAGGAAGCTATTCTGTTTCTGAGGGGTAAGAAGCAAGCTTTAGTCCAAAACCTAAAAAAACAGATGCAGGAAGCCTCTGAGAGGTGGGAATACGAAAAAGCTAAAAATATTCGCGATAAAATTGCTGCGATTGATCGAATTACGGAAAAACAGAATGCCGTACTAACTGAAAAACAACGCGATATCGATGTCGTTGGAGTTTTTGAGAGCGATCAGGAGCTCTCTATAGCAGTCTTATTTATTAGAAATGGTTTTTTAACGGGAAGGCGGACAGTCAAGCTTCCTCTTACTCTTGATTCAACTGAACAGACAATTTTAGAATTTCTGCAACAGTTCTATTTGGTTTCATTAGTGCCGGATGAAATCTGGCTAGCAACCGATTTTGAAGAGCGTCTTCTCCTAGAAAAAATGCTCATAGATCGAGCGCAGAAGAAAGTAAGCATTCGAGTTCCCAGAACAGAACAGCCTTTACGTTTATTGGGAATGGCTTACGAAAACGCTAAACTCATTTATTTGGACCAAAAAAACAAAACAACTATTTCCGGAGCTGAGGAGCTTCAGCGCGTCCTTGATCTTCCTGAAATTCCCCAAACTATAGAAGGAATTGATGTTTCAAATCTGCAGGGGAAAAATCCGGCCATTGCTCTAGTTCATTTTTCAGATGAACGGCCGTTAAAAAGTCGCTACCGCCTTTATTATCCAAAAACGGTTGAAGGGCAGAATGATTTTGCGATGATTCACGAAGTTGTGACTCGACGTTTTAAGAAGCCCGATCCCCCTCCCCCTGACTTACTTTTGATTGATGGTGGAAAAGGTCAATTAGCTTCAGCTGAACGAGCGCTTAAAGATTTGGGAGTTGAGATCCCGGTCCTTGCTCTTGCAAAATCCAGAACACAAAGTGCCTTTACTCGAAAACAAGTGGAGCGAACTGAGGAGCGAATTTTTGTCCCTAACAGAAAAAACCCAATCGTTTTGAAAGAAACCAACCCAGCTCTTCGGCTGCTGCAACAGGTTCGAGATGAAGCTCATCGATTTTCGATTGAGAGTCATCGGCGAAGACGTTCGAAAACCCTGCTAGACGAATCCGTTTTAAAAGATATTCCGGGAATTGGTGAAGCAACCCGCCTGAAACTTTTGAAGAATTTAGGTAGTCTTTCGGCGATTTCTGAGGCTAACTTTGACTCATTGATAGGGGCCGGACTTAACCGCAGCCAAGCTCAAGCCGTTTTGGACCAGATTAGTCAAAAAACAAACGAGGAGGAATAAGATGCATCCATGGCATGACATTGATCCAGGAACTGAAATTGAAAGTCACCTCAATGCAGTGATTGAAATACCCATGGACTCCAAAATCAAATACGAGTTGGATAAGACGACCGGATTTTTAAAAGTAGATCGAATCCTCTTTAGCTCAGTTCACTATCCTGCGAACTATGGGTTTATTCCTCAAAGCTACTGCGATGATAAAGATCCACTTGATGTTCTGGTTTTAGGCCAATTGGCTGTAGCTCCACTCTCCATCTTGAGAGTGAAACCTATTGGGGTGATGAAGATGGTGGATCAAGGAGAAGCAGATGACAAAATTATTGCTGTTCACGCCGATGATCCCGAATACAATCATTATGACTCTTTAGAAGCACTGCCTCCTCATCGCATGGCCGAAGTTCGAAAGTTTTTTGAAGAATACAAATCTCTCGAACAGAAAAAAGTGGTCGTAGAAAAGTTTCTTGATAGAAAAGAAGCTGTATCCATTATCAAAGAAGCTCTAAACAGTTATAAAAAGCATTTTCTTCAGGGATGAATCCCCTGAATCACATCTTTGATCCAATGATCCACTGCGATGGTGGCTTTGGAGTCAATTCGAGTGAAAAAGTTATTCCCCGTTACTTCACAATCCGAAGGAGCATCATCTAAACAAACGGCACTGGAATTTACCCCCACGATTCTATCAGGGGCTTCTTTTAGAACCGGTCCTCCCGAATCTCCACTGCCTAAATTAGGATAGGCCGAGTTCAGCAAAGATCCCAAACTTCCAAAATAAAAACCATACTGTAAAAATCCCATTTCAGCAGCTGAAGTCCCTTCAGTTGCTTTTTCCAATTCTTCAGGAGTTGCAATTTTGGAGTACCCGTATTTAAGCACCGGGGGAGTCGTGTCTCCGTTTTCTTGGGCTCCATAACCCAGAATAATAATCTCATCTCCAGGTTTATTGGGGGTGAAATCGAAAGGTAAAGTGGCCGCTTCAAAAAATGGCCCCACCCCTGGCTCAACCGTAACTATTGCTAAATCTGGGTTAGGCAATTTCTTCATATGACATTGAGCAGGGAAATATTTCCCTTTATTGATGCAGTTTTGAAGCAGAGGATGAATATGGATCTTTTTGATCTCCATTGCAAATATAGGCACAGCTTTGGATAGATCTCGCCCAAAAGAATAGTAGTATTTATTGCCAGGCTTGGCAGTTTCAGGGAAAAACCAACTTTTTTCATTCGTCTCTAAAACACAATGAGCAGCGGTGAGAAACTGATTAGGAGAAATTTTAGTAGCGGTACAAAAACTGTCGGTGAAGTCTTCTCGAAATTCCGAGAAAAGAAAGACAGCTGGAAATTTTTCGTTTGCAGGCGCTCCGCCTACTAGCCTAGGTACCTGTTGAGCCCAGCTCATCAAACTAAACAGCAAAACGAGTCCAACCCTAAAGGAATTCATAGTAGTCACATTCAAGTTTTTGTTTGAAACATTACTTTGATATCTTTCCAACAATCCAAATAATCTTTTTGGAGTAGCGGAGTTTTTTGAGCTGCTTCAGTCACTAAATAGGGATAGCAACTTTCAAACATGATGGCGAGAGTATTGTCTAAAAATTGGGGGGTACTAGAAGCCGCTAATGCTTTTTCAGTGGTTTCAGCATCAGGCCCGTGGGGGGACATACAGTTGTGAAGACTGCTTCCTCCAGGTAAAAATCCTTTTTCTTTGGCATCATACCTGCCTTGAATCAAACCCATCCACTCGCTCATCACGTTGCGATGAAAATACGGCGGACGAAAAGTATCTTTAGCCACCATCCAGCGAGGAGGAAAAATGGCGAAATCGCAATTTGCCTGTCCCGGGACAGAACTCGGGGAGGTCATTACCGTAAAAATAGAGGGATCTGGATGATCTAACCGAACCGTGTTTACGGGCTGAAAAAGTCTCAAATCATATTTGTAAGGCACATAATTTCCATGCCAAGCCACCACATCTAAAGGAGAGCGATCGACAGTAGATTTGAAAAGATGTCCTTGATAACGAACTAGCAATTCGAACTGTCCCTTACGATCTTCAAAAACAGCCTGGGGCGTCAAAAAGTGCCGGGGATCTGCTAATCCATTGGACCCAATTAATCCCAGCGTGGGTAAACGAAAGGGTTCGCCGAAATTTTCACAAACGTAGCCCCGGACCCAAGAATCTTCGAATTGAATTTGGAACTTCATTCCCCGCGGGATGCAAACAACTTCACAGGGCTCAACGGACAACTCTCCACATTCTGTACGAACAAAAAGCTTTCCTTTTTCGGGAACAATTAAAAACTCTCCATCGGCGTTGTAAGCGTATGAGTCGACCATGGATTGACTCGCCGAGTAAACATGAACTGCAACACCAGAGCGACTCTCAGGACTTCCATTTCGAACCAAAGTAAAAAGACTATGAATAAAATCCACTGGAGCCTTGGGCTCCGGTAAGGGATCCCAACGCATTTGCTCTGGACTAGCGATAGGCTCAGGACCCTTTGTTTTCCATAAAGGACAAGTTACTTCCGAAAACTTTCCATGAACAACCGAGGGTCTAATTCTATAGAGCCAAGTTCGTCGATTTTCTGCCCGGGCCGCCGTAAAAGCAGAACCACTTAATTGCTCAGGATACAAACCCAAAGGGGCTTTTTGAGGAGAATTTTGATTTTTGGGAAGCGATCCTTGGACTGCTTCCGACTCAAAATAATTTCCAAAGCCAGATTGATATTTCAATTCGGATTTCATCGAAAAAGGAGTTTGCGCTGCTTCTTCGAATTTGTCATCTGGGATTGACAGGTACCGCCATCTGAATGATTCTTGTGGGCCTAAATTTTAACGTGGGTTCTTTTTTACACTCGGGGTAAAATTTTACTTTGTGCAAAAAAGACCAAGGAAACATTAATCTTTTCAGGGGCAATTACTCATGATGGAACAACTAGCCAAAGTTTGGCAGGATGTCTTAGCTGGAAAGGGCTTTGAGTACGGTCTACCCGTCGATGTCTCAACCCACGGCGCTGCTATCGATAACCTGATTACGACTCTTCACTATTTCCTGGCGATCCTGTTCGTCGGCTGGGGGATTTATCTAGTTTATTGCCTAGTTCGATTTAGAGAACGAGAAGGCCATGCCGCAGACGTTGCGCCACAACATTTCTCTGTTCCGAAGTATCTGGAAATTGGAATTGTTATTTTTGAAGCCTGTTTATTGGTGTTTTTCTCTTACCCAGTTTGGGCAAAGCTCAAAACAGACTTCCCCGATCGAAATTCTTCTCTCGTAGTAAGAATTACTGCAGAACAATTTGCGTGGAATATCCATTACCCCGGTAAAGATGGAAAGTTTGGAAAAACCAATATCGATCTGATTGATGGAACAAATCCAGTGGGACTAGACAGAGAAGACCCCAATGGAAAAGACGATATCGTCTCCATCAACCAATTCAATGTACCAGTTGGAAAACCCGTTATTGTTGAACTGGGTGCTAAAGACGTGATTCACGGATTTTTCCTCCCTACTGCTCGAGTGAAGCACGATGCTATTCCGGGAATGGTATTTCCTCTTTGGTTTGAAACAAAAGAAACAGGAAAGTTTGAAATTGCTTGCGCACAACTTTGTGGAGTCGGACATTACCGAATGCGCGGTTATTTTAATGTCATGACTCAAGAAGAATATGACAACTGGCTTTTAGAAGAAGAAAAAGCTCTGACAGAAGGAGTATAAGAAATGTCTCACCACGAAATGCCTTTTTGGAAAAAGTATCTTTTCTCAACAGATCATAAGGTAATCGGGCTCCAATACGGAATCACAGCCACCTTTTTCCTTCTTTTTGGATTCTTTTTAATGATTCTGATGCGGTGGCAATTGGCTTTCCCCGGAATTGAAATTCCTCTTATTGGAAAAGCAATTAGTGAAACAGGAGCACTCACCCCAGAGCTTTACAATGCTTTAGGAGCTATGCACGGGACCATCATGATCTTCTTGGGTGTGGTTCCTATGGGAGTCGGCGCTTTCGGAAACTACTTAGTCCCTCTTCAAGTTGGCGCCTGCGACATGGCTTTTCCCAAATTGAACATGATGAGCTACTGGGTGTATTTTGTTGGCGGCGTGATAATGATGATGAGCTTCTTAATGCCTGGAGGAGCTGCTGCATCCGGATGGACTTCTTATCCACCTCTATCTGTTATTTCGAATAACGCTCAGACAGTTTGGTTGATATCCATGGTCTTCCTCATTACGTCCTCTTTATTGGGATCTGTGAATACCATCGTAACGGCGATTCAATTAAGAGCTAAAGGACTCAATTTCATGCGTTGGCCCATCCATGTTTGGGCTCAAGTCACAACAGCTTTTCTGCTTTTGTTAGCATTTCCTCCCCTTGAAGGAGCTGCCGTTCTTCAATTAGCAGATCGAGCTTTTGGTAGCAGCTTCTTTTTACCCAGTGGCTTAGTGGTTTCTGGGGAAAAATTGGCAGTAGCTGGTGGTGGAAATCCTCTTTTGTGGCAACATCTTTTCTGGTTCTTAGCCCATCCAGAAGTTTACGTGTTGATTCTCCCAGCAGTTGGAGTGGTTTGTGAAATTGTCACCACAAACTGTCGTAAACCTCTCTATGGATACAAAACCATGGTTTACTCCATTCTGTTTCTAGGCTTTATGTCGTTTGTTGTTTGGGCTCATCATATGTTCATGACTGGCATGGGAGTCACACTGAGTTCGTTCTTCCAAGCAACCACCATGATCATTTCAATCCCTTCAGTGATCATTTTGACCACGCTTTTATTAACTCTTTGGGGAGCTTCCATTAGGTTTACCGTTCCCATGCTCTTTGCAATGGCTTTCTTGCCGATGTTTGCTATCGGAGGATTAACGGGTCTTCCACTGGGATTAACTGCGTCTGACATTCATTTGCATGATACTTATTATGTGATTGGACATTTCCATTACGTAGTCGCTCCGGGAACACTCTTTGCGCTGATGGCCGGAGTTTATTATTGGTATCCCAAAATTACGGGCCGTTACATGAATGAGTTTTTGGGCAAACTTCATTTCTGGGTTTCCTTTGTCGCAATTAACTTTATTTTCATGCCGATGTTCTTGATGGGATCTAAAGGCGTCTCTCGAAGAATGTACGATCAAACTCAATACTCTCATGGCGCAGCCACTCAAAGCTGGAACGTGGTGATGTCAACTGCGGCATTTGTTCTTCTTTTGGCTCAGATTCCTTTTATTTGGAATATGTTCACCGCTTGGAAGACAGGTAAGAAAGTTCAGAATGATAATCCTTGGGAAGCAACAACGCTGGAGTGGGCAGCAAGCTCTCCTCCTCCCCATGAAAATTTCCCAACGCCTGTTGAAGTTTATCGAAACCCTTACACTTATTCGGCTACAACTCGAAAAGTGTTACCTCAATTTAATTCTCAGGAGGCCTAAATGGCAGTTCATATCCCTTATATCGACAAGCCAAATCCAGTTACTGGAGTTACCAACGCCAAGCTAGGCGTCTGGCTCTTTTTAGCGTCTGAAGTGATGTTATTCGGAGCTTTGTTTTCAGCTCTCATCACACTTCGATTGGGGGTTAATGATTGGCCACACGGTTACGAACTACTCAATGTGCCACTAGCGACTCTCAATACCGTGGTTCTGATTTTCTCTTCAGTGACGGTTGTCATGGCTTGGGCTTCTTTAAAAATGAATAACTTGAAGCAGTTTAAGACCTACATGGCCTTAACTCTGCTCATGTCCTTCATCTTCTTAGTGGTAAAGACCATTGAGTATCAAGCCAAATTCCATCATGGCATTAGCCCCGCTACGAGTAATTTCTATGCAATTTACTTTGTCATTACGGGATTGCACGGGCTTCATATCTTGGGGGGAATCATCGTAAATGGTTACCTTTTGGGACCCGGAAGTAAAATGTGGCATTCTGAACCAGAACGTTTTACTGGCCGAATTGAATGCGCTGGGCTTTATTGGCACTTTGTGGATTTGGTTTGGATTTTCTTGTTTCCAATTCTTTATCTTCTGTAAGGAGAACCATTATGGCGTCAGAACACATGTCGATTGAAGAAGTAAAGAAACACACTCGAGTTTACTGGGTCATTTTCGGATGTCTCTTAGCACTGACAGTGGTAACGGTGGGAATTTCCTATATCCACTTGCCATTTACCTATGCAGTGATTTTGGCCTTGGTAGTTGCAACTACGAAGGCATCTTTAGTAGCTCTTTACTTCATGCACTTAATATCTGAGAAAACGGCTATTTATTTAACTTTGGGTCTAACAACGGTTCTATTCGTGGTTTTAATGGCTGTTGCTGGGATGGCCCCTTACGAAGCAATGAGGAGTTGGCTTGTCTCTTAAAGTAGTCCATCTTTTTCTAATTCTCTGCTCGATTGCTTTATCAGGCCTTTTTGGCGGTTGGTGCCTTCAGAATTATGCATGGGACACGGACCCCTTGCTCGTGAGCTTGGGGTATCTCTCGCTCTCAGCTTTGGGTGGTTTGGTTTTTTATCTATTTTACTTTCTTAAAAAGACTAAGGGTTTTGGTCTTCTTCTTATTCCCTTGGCAGCGCTTCTTTTTAAGCCCCAGACAGCATTAGCCTGTGCAGTTTGTCAGTTTGGAACTCCAGATTCGCCTCTAGTAAGAGCTATTCGGGAGGGAATTTGGATTCTTCTCTTTTTATTGGTTCCAGTCCTTGCGGGGTTCTTAGGCCTTTTTATTTTTTGGGCTAAAAGAGACAAAAAATTTTCAGGGTAATTTCACCCGAATCAAATTTCGTTCTTCACTCCCATGGGTCCCTTTAAGTTTCGCAAGTATCATTAAGGTTTTTCCATCATCTGAAAGCGCTAAATGATGCTTGTGAATAGGCCCTACGAGTTGGTTTCTGAGAGGACGAATCACAACGGGCTCTCCCGCTTCGAATCTTCGTGGATAAATTAAACTTAAGCCCTCCTCTTCGCTCCAGGCAGCCAAAATCGCTTGGCGCGAATTCAAAACCATGGGTTCTCGAGAGCCAAAATTGTAGAATCGACATCCGTAAACTCCATCGTCCCAGAGTAGGTTCTTTTCGGGATGATCCGTCCGAACTACAAACATATTTTGATTATCTTTCATGAGCTCAGGAAACTGATACACCTCTTTTACGTTTCCAGGAATGAGAGTTGAGTACTGGCCCGATTGATAAAGGCGACAAACAGGATGCTTGGCCAAACCCGCTTCAATCTGAATATTGAAATAAGTTAATCGAGTGCAGCGTTCTTCCTTTTTAGTTCGATACAAAAAGACATAAGGATAACTATGTCCCTCTCCCAAGTGAAACACCCCACCTGCATCGGAAAAAAGGTTACAAATATGGGGTCTAACACCTTTTTTGCTGAAAGAATAAACCTCAATTTGTTGCTGATGAGGGCGAATAAAAGAAGAACTCACACTAAAAAGTGACTCTCGACCATAAAACTGGTGCCAATAGAGGTGCTTGACTCTGTTTTTGTGCGCCCATTTCTGCCACTGAGGCGGACTTAAGTGCGTATCCAATGTAATGGGAGTTCCCGAAAGGGTAACAAATCTTTCTTCAGCATCTTTGACTACAGAAACTGGGATGGAGCTAGACCCCAAAGGAAGGCTTTTTCCATTCTGGAGGTTGAGAGAGAACAGGTTGCCAAGGTGGTTTCGATAAACCACTTTTCCCTTGTTTTCCCAAAGGAGATATTCGTGAACACGTCCCTTGAGATCAAAAACGGTAACATCCTGATCCTTTATCTGAGTTAAATCCACGAGTGGATTGGGGCCGTCTCCTCCCATACACTTGATAGAGCTTATGTCTCTGCCATGAGCAATAGCCATGATCCCCATTAAAACCACTAAATAGAGTTTCACACTTTTCATACTTCTTCCTCTCGAATGCTAACTTTAGGTAAAAAGCGATAGCCGCCTTCTTCAAAAGAAATCGGATCGACTTCAAAATCGAGCTCCAACAACATTTTTCTTAAATGATGAATTTGATAATGGAGTTTTTTATCGTCTCGAACTGGATTGTAATCTTCTTTAAGAATCTTTTTAGCGATCTGTGATTTCTCAATCCAGTCCTTTTTAGTAAATAATTCAAAAAGCTTTGCCGCTACTGTTTCATGCTTTAATTCTATGTTTTTTTGATTGAAATGAAGCGTCCATCCCTGTATCCCCTGTTCGCATTGGAGTTCCGGAGCTTTTTTAGCGGAGTTAATTTTTTCTTCGAGGGCCTGAAGTTGGGCTTTGATAGTTTTGAAGGGACTATTCTCTGCAAGTTGTCTTGTCTCTATCAAAAGTTGATTAGCCAGATCTTTTTCATTCTGCATTACTAAAAGACCACCTAAAATAATTTTTCCCGTAAAATACGCATACCAATCTCGTACAGAGTCCACCTCTTTTAAAAAGGTATTTAATTTATTTCTAGCAAGTTCCAGCTTCCCCTCGTCTCGCAGAATTTTAATCCGCCACAGTTCTACACTGAGCTGAGTCGGACGGTCAGGAGTATCCTGGATAGAATCAATAATACGCCGGCAAGCATCTACATTATTGCCCTCACAATCATAACAGTAGGCCAACAGCATTTTTGCTTTGGTATGTAACGATTGAGCATCGGGGTTTGCGATGACTTTATTAAGTAGATCCTTGGCGACAGATAGATTTTTTTGGGATCCGAGCAAATAGACTTCTGCTAATTGGTAATTAAGTTCATTTGTCTTCCACTTTGAAGATAACGTCTCTATCTGATTCAGATAAAAATCAAGTTCTCTCTCTTTTCCTAATTCTAATAAACACCGAATGAAGTAGCTCAAATACAGAGCATGTTCCGTTTGAGGAGCAAAAGGGAGGCTATCGAAAAATCGACGAAAAATGGCATAGGCATCGTGGAGCTTCCACGTAAAGAAGAGGTCCTTAGCTTTATCTAGGTCCTTATGTTGCTTTTCAAGCATTTTACTTATTTGCGTTTTCTATTATCTAATTTAATCCCTTCAAACTAACGGTATGAAGGGCTCGTCCACCTAATTTATCTCTATTGTCTTTTGTACTAATGAACAGTTGCTCTCCTCTTGCATCTACCCAAATTTGATTTCCCTCAAGAAACCCTCGGTCTACGGATAACTCTAACGTAAAATAACGGCCCGTAGTGAGTGAATAAACCCCAATCCCTTTTTGGCGATTAATATTGATAATCATGGGACTCCGCGGATTAGGGATATAAGAGAACCCAGCTGGCAGGCTTGCAACGTTCAAGGAACCCGATTTTCCTAAAAAAAGATTGGCAGATTCATGATCTGAAATCACGACGAAATAACTCCCATCCGAAACCCAGTTCACAGAAGTGAGCTTCCCTTTGATTAAATCAGGTTTCTGAGATTGCACCTCCACCTGACACTGACCATTTCTCATCCGAAGATCCAAGGTATAAAGATTCAATTCTGTCAGGCCATCTGCCGGTTTCTCACTGTAAAGGACGAGATGAGGAAACACATGGCCGCTTCCCAATTTTAACGTTTGGGGATTTCTATCTGGATCAAATTCGCAAGCCCGGTGTTGAACCTGATTTCTTTCCTGGTTGTACACAAAATAGGAGATTCGCCAGGTTCGACTATTTAAACGTTCTATTTTTTTCAGAAGATAAAGTTCGTTTTCTTCCCAGCCAATAAATTGCGTCGATCCCGGCAATCGGATTTCTTGTCCACTCTCTTTTCCTAATACTTTTTTGGTGTTCCTTAAGTCGGAGGAAAGAACTGCTCTTCCTTTGGGGTCGGAAACAGGAAAAAGCTGGTTGATAAAACCTCCGAACCGGATCTCCTCTGTTGTATTCAGGTCGTAAAGACGCAGAACTCGACTTGAATCAACATAGGCAACTCTATCTGTGTTCTCCAAAATTGAGAAGGATGAGATTGTTCCTTGGAGGGGAATAGAGACTTTTCTCGGAGCAGGAACACGCGAGAATGGAGTCGGACCATCGCTTCCGATAATCTCGAAAGAGAACGACCCTTGAGAAAAAACTACTAGGGCGATCAAAGCTCTAAATACACTTCTCATTTTACATCCTCCCCCACTTCAGAAACTTCTGGAACCCATCGATAACCGAAAGACTCTTTCGTGACGAGTCTTTGCGAAAGCCCTAATTTCAGTAGATGCTTTTTTAGTAAATGGAGTTGGCCATAAATCAATTTGTCGTCTGTTTTTGATCTATACTTTCTACGATAAAGGCGCTGAATGATTTCTTGCTTAGGAAGCACTTTTTCACGAATGAGAGACAAAAGAAGTTTTTGCCAAGGCTTATCTCCACTTAGATGCAACGTTTTGTCTTCATATTTTAATACACTGGAATTTTTTCTTTTTTCCCAAATCAGAGGAACAGAATGGTCACGGCCTTTGATTTGATCCGCTAAATGGTCAATCTGTCTTCTGATCGTTCTCAAAGGATATTTATCACAGTAAGCTCTGACTTCTTTAATAATGGAAAGCAATCTATCAAACCGTTCCTGTCGAAGATAAACCCCGCCTAAAATTACCTGTCCCGAAAGATAAGCATGCCAGTGAAAATGGGCTTTTACCGTTGCCAAGAAAGCACCCAGAGCACGCTCTGCTTCATCGATGCGGCCAGAATCTCGTAAAATTTTAGCTTTCCAAACGGAGACAAGATCAATGAGATAGGGATCTAAACCCTCCACCTGAATCGAGGAGATAATCGAATCACAAATTTTCCAATCTCTTGAGAGAATGTCGTGACAGGTCGCAAGTCCCATTTTTGCTCGGGCTAAAAGATTGACGTCCTGACTTCTAAATAAAATTCCTTCAAATAATCTACGAGCTAGATCGAGATCACCAGAATCTTGAGTTAAGTAGGAGAGGGCCACCTGATAATCAAGTTCCGGAGTTCGATTTTTTTCTGTTACCAAGAAAAGTTTCTGCCGGTAGTTTTTAAGATCTTCATCTTTACCTAATTCATACAGGGTTCGAATGAACATTGAGAAAAAATCTGTAAGCTCACAACTTCTCTCGATACTCATTTCATCAAATGTCTTTTTGAAAAGGGGATAAGCCTCTTCCAATCTGAGTTCGTAATAAAGAGTTCGGGCTCTCGTTAAATGAGAAGATGCTTGGGTTTTCATGTTTGCGGAAAAGTATCACACTCTTCTGCTTTCAAGGTCAAACAACAAAAACTCTCCTTTGGCCCATTGCATTACCTCTGCTTTTGATTCATGACTCGCTTTGCCTAGATTGAGCAAAGCGGCAAGTGCGATCATGGGAATTAATCCTCTCAGTCTTTCATTCTGCAATCATGAACATACTTTCACATCGAGGCCTCTGGAAAGAGCTCTCAGAGCAAAACAGCCTCTTTTCTTTCGCGACGAGTCAGCGTGAGGGATTTGGAACAGAAACCGATCTCCGCTCTTTTGCTGGAGAGCTTTATCTTTCTCACGATCCCATCCAATCAGTCGTTCAAAAGACAAAATTCGATAGATTATTAGCGCTTTGGTTTGAAAGACCCGAATTACCACTTTTTCTTAATATTAAAGAGGATGGCCTGCTTCCCTTTTTAAAACCTTATAAAGAGAGTTTGAAGCAACTTAGAGTTGTTTTTTTTGACATGAGCGTTCCTCAACTCGTTCAATTTTCGAAAGTATTTCCTCGTGAAATGCTAGCGACTCGATTCTCTGAGTACGAGCGGGAGCCATCTGCCCAAGAACTTTGTTCTTGGCTCTGGGTCGACAGCTTTAATTCAGATCCCGACCTCACCACTTTAAAACCCTTTGTCATTGATAAGAAGATGTCTATTGCCATCGTTTCACCGGATCTTCATTCAAGAGATCCCAAACCGATTTGGAGAGGCCTAAAACAAGATCAAAATCTTCCCAAAGAATCTCTTTTTCTTTGTACTGATTTTCCTCATGAAGTTTCAAAGGAACACTTATGATCAAAGGAATAATTTTCGATTTAGATGGAGTTCTTGTAGACGCTGTAGACTTACATTACCAAGCATTCAGTCGCGCCATCAAACTTTTTGGATTTGATATTCCCCCCGCGATTCACGGTTTAACTTATAATGGTTTACCAACGACTGTGAAGTTAGAGATGCTCTCTCAAATTTCATCTCTTCCCAGGGATTTACATCCGTTTATCAATGAAATGAAGCAAGTTTATACCCAAGAACTTTTAAACCAAAAACTTAAACCCAATCTGACCCAAATAAATTTACTCAAAGCTCTACGAGATCGCGGAATGAAA
>JBJSXY010000112.1:0-2806 GCA_046086625.1 Pseudomonadota bacterium
TCACAGTTAGAAAAAGATAATCCATCGGTATTTGTGGCTCTTCTAAAAAATGCTTTTAAAACGCTCGTAGAAAGACAAAATCAAACAGAAGAATGGCTAACGATTCTTAGGGAATATGAACCCGAAGATAGATTTATTCAGTTTATTTATCGGCAATCTTTAAAGTCAAAAGAATCGACTCCCCAGGGAAAAGTTATTTCAGTTCAGCCTTCCCTTTTAGCTTTTCATCTCAATACAGGCGAAACCATAATTAAGACATGGCTAGACTCCTTGGTTTCCTCTGGTTTGATTTCTCCAAAGAGTGAACACTCTTACTTCGTTCCCGATGAAAACAAGCTTTTGTCTTTTGACCGCACTTGGTTGGACGTTCAAAAACCTGCAGCTTAGGCGTGGAGTCTTTTTTATGAAAAAACTCAACTTGGAAAAGTCACCTAAAGACTTAGAACAATTTGAGAACACCTATTCCGCCGGTACTTTTCTTTTTCATCAGGGCTTTCCAGCTGAAACTTTTTTTATTATTCAAAAAGGAACTGTGGAACTTGTTTCAGAGAAAAATGGACGAGCGACTGTGGTCAACTTTATCGGGGCCGGAAATTGCTTGGGGGAGCGGCTACTCATTGAAACTGGCATTTATCCTCGAGCTTTTGGTGCAAGGGCATTAACCGACGTGAAATGCATTGAAATCAAAAAGAGTATTTTAAACACGCTTCACCTTTCTTCTCCAAAAAGCCTCATTCAACTTTTAGGCACTTCTCTTCAAGTGTGTATCCAGCGATTAACCCGTATGAACTCACTCATTTCTCAGCTAAAAACTTTAAGTTCTGAGGAGCGCTTTTTACATTTGATTCTCTTTTTCTATACTAACCACGCAAGATTCGTACCCCAGGGAAAAGAAGTCGTTCTTCAAGAAGAAATGATTCGTTTTTACATTGAGATGTCTTCTCTCGAAATACAAACGATGCTTTTGGACCTTGAGAAAAGAACCATTATCCACAAAACAAAAGACAATACTTACCTCGTTAAAAACGAGAAATCTCTACGGGACCTTCTCTCAAATGTTCAAGAAAAGAATAGCTCCTCTCTTTCTTGGGAGCTAATAGCCGCTTAAGTTTAAAACCTTGCTTAGTTATGTCGTTTAATTTCGTCAAAGATTTTTTCTGATCCCGGTTTAGCTCCCTTGCCTTTATGAAATGGATTTCCAGCCCCAATTCTTACGCTGCCGTCTTTTCCTTGCGCCAACACAGCAGGAAATGCAAAGCTTCCGGGATTGTCTTTAAACAAGTTTTTCAGAATGGGCCGATACTTTTCTAAATTCTCTTTATCAGCATCGGTATCCTCTTCTTGCTTAGTGGCTAGAGTGATTTTCTTGAAGGGAATCCCTAGCTCTTCAAGCTTTTGAGCAAGCACGTCACAGTTGGGGCAATTATGCATGGAGAAGACCACAGCTCCTTTTTCAAGAAGTCCCGCCAAATCTCCTAATTCGGGTAACTGGTCTTTGGGAATCTCCTGAAAAGGCTTGGGTTGCGCCTTCGCATCGGTCTGAGGACGCGGTGATGGGGAACTTTCGTGCGGTGCAACCGGCACAGACTCCGCCCAAGACCCAGATATGAAAACTAAGTTTGCGATTGAAAAGACCAGACCCAATTTCAAAAAGTAACCATTCATTTTTTTCCCCCGATACCCTCTTGAACAAAGCAAAAATAGGACCTCTCAAGTTTTGAACTTATTTTCATTTTTTCTTCATAATGTTTAGCCTTAAGACAATGGCACTTGCTCTTAATCTTGACACCCCCGGAAAGACATTTGATTACAGGCGCTTACAGCGTACCCCTCAAGTCTTCTCCTCGGTTTGTAACTAAAAAAATAAAAACCACCATTGAGAATGAAGAGGGTTTTTTTAGGCACTCTGATTGCTTCCTCTTTCCAACCATTCAACGTCTCACAATCACATTCAGGAGAAATTCAAAAATGAAACACCAAGCACTCTTTTCACTTTCGATAGTTTTTATCACGACCAGTGGCTTTGCAATTGAAGATCACAAAGCAAAAGAAGTTGCACCTTTCAAAAGAGAGACTGTTCAATTGGAGCAAAAGACCGAAGACCTCCTAGCAACCCTAGGTGAGGATACTTCTCCAAGTGGTTATCGAAAACTTTTCATCTACTCCTCTGAAAAATTAAGTGAAGTGGAATACCAAGTCGGAGCGGCAGATAACTGGAACCAAATGGTGAAAGCCAAAAGTCCTACGCATGAAGCCTTTGGGACTGATAGTTATTTACCTTCCGCTCCTGGGCAAAAATATACCGTCCGCGGGATTGGAGCCGATGGAACCCGAGTTACGACTCTTCTCGAAATTGATCCAAAAGACGGAAGAGTGATTCTAACTAAGGTGATTAAAGAAGAATCAAAAGAAGAAGTAGATGCCGAAAGAAAAGCAAAAAATTTAAAGCAAGCTCCCTCTTCTCAATCTAATTTTGCTTCCGACAACTTTAGCCAATCTTTTGGCTCGAGCGCGGTTTTAATGCGTGCACAAGGTAATCTTGGGAGGTGTTTAGGTAATGGTACTTGCGCCGCTCTGGCAGGTGGAGATCGTGTAGGGCAATTGAGCGGAGGCAGTGGCTACCAGCAAGTCCAACCTGGGCAAGTCTTAAGGTTTTCTCCGGGTTCGTCGTTTTCTAGCAGCATGGGCCGTTTCAATGTGAGCAGTCAGGGGCACTATGTTGTCGTTGAATCTGTAAATCCCGATGGCTCTTTTACTTTCTTGCACCAAAATTGGGCCGGCGGAAGCAGAGAAGGACAAACAGTTC
>JBJSXY010000113.1:0-3656 GCA_046086625.1 Pseudomonadota bacterium
TTTTATGAGTCGAAACACCGATGATTTTCCCATGGGGATTACCCCCTTTCATTTCTCTGATCTCTATAATCCTTTACGATTAAAAGCGCTTCACGAGGAGTTTTGGAATTACTGCCAGCAAGTCGCTCCCCAAGTAGTTGAGGATTTTAAACGCCTGGAACAAGGGGGGTTAACCTCCGGTCAGGAAGGGGATATTCTGATTGAAGTCGGAAGGATTGTGGGGGATTTTCTAGCCCGCCTCTTCAATATTTCAGGTCAGGCTGCTCGTATTAAAACCGAAACGGACCAGATATCGGTAATTTTTCGACTAAAAAAAGAATTTTTGAACATTCGAGTTTATAAACGGTTTCAAGAACCCGCTATTTCTGGAACTGATTTTTCAAAGCTGGAAGACCTAGTTCAACACTTACTAAGACATTTTTCCTCCTCTCTCGCCGATGCAGAAGGCAAGATGGCGGAACTAGTCTGCTTTCTTTTAGATTGTGAAACGACGCTTAAAAAATCTGAGCTTGATCTCCCAGAAAAGCAGAAATTGATGAGCATTTGCTCACATGTCCCTGCAAAGACCCCCGAGGAAAAGGTTTCGCAGGCTCTGAAAACTTTGGAAGATTGGGCAGTACAAGTTTACGTAGATGAAACCCGAAGAATCCGAGTGAAGGATTGGCTTTCTTACACACGAGCTGGCAAACTTGATTTTGAACATTTGGTCCACTGTGAGCATGCAGATGCTCAGCTTCCTGAGAAGCTTCAAGGCCCCTCAAATCACCTTCGATATCGCGATGGTTTCAAGCTCACTGATAAGCGAATGACATCTAAAGAAGTTCTTCGAGAAATTGATTACTGCATTCTGTGTCATCCTCGACAAAAGGATTCTTGCTCCAAAGGATTTCCTGAAAAAACGGGTGGATTTAAGAAAAATCCGTTAGGGATCCCTCTTGAAGGGTGTCCTTTGGATGAACGAATTTCAGAAATGCACACTCTGAGAAAAGAGGGTCAAGCTATCGGAAGTTTGGCTATGGTGATGCTAGATAATCCCATGTGTCCGGGAACGGGTCATCGAATTTGTAATGATTGCATGAAGGGATGCATTTATCAGAAACAAGATCCAGTCAATATCCCTCAAATTGAAACTGGAGTTCTAACAGACGTTCTTAATCTTCCCTTTGGATTTGAAATCTATAGTCTCTTAACCCGATGGAACCCACTTAATAGAAAAAGACCTTATGCCCTTCCCTACAATGGTAAAAATATTCTCGTCGTAGGTCTGGGACCCGCAGGCTATACCGTCTGCCATTATTTAGCCAACGAGGGCTTTGGGGTCGTTGGGATTGATGCACTGAAGTTGGAACCAGTTGAATCTCACCTCACTGGAAAAGGCAAAAGCTGTCCAAAACCGATTAAGACTTTTTCTGAACTTAAGGAAGAACTCGACCAACGTGTTTTGATGGGATTTGGCGGAGTATCCGAATACGGCATTACGGTTCGTTGGGATAAGAATTTTCTCTCTGTTATTTACTTATCCTTGTTGAGAAGAAATAACATTCAGTTTTTCGGAGGAGTTCGATTTGGTGGCACCCTCACCTTAGATGATGCTTGGGAGTTAGGTTTTGATCATGTCGCGCTAGCGACCGGAGCTGGAAAGCCCACCCTCATAAATATTAAAAACAACCTGAGTCGGGGAATTAGGAAAGCCAGCGACTTTCTCATGGGCTTACAGCTCAATGGCGGCTTCAAAAAGAATACGCTTTTCAACTTGGAAGTAAGACTTCCTGCAATTGTCATTGGTGGCGGACTCACGGGAATTGATACGGCTACAGAGTTGTTAGCTTTTTATCCCATTCAAGTGGAGAATGTACTCAAGCGCTTTGAAGACCTCTGCGCTGAATTCGGTGAAGACGCGGTTTGGGCCATGTGCTCTGAGGAAGAAAAGCTAAATTTAGATACGTTTCTCGAACACGGAAGAGCAATTCGTCATGAAAGAACCGTTGCTGATAAAGAAAAAAGAAATCCAGATTTTATTTCGCTCTGCCGAAAGTGGGGCGGAGTTTCTCTAGCCTACCGCAAGCGAATGCAGGATTCGCCCGCTTATCGCTTGAATCATGAAGAAATTATTAAAGCCTTGGAAGAAGGTATATTCTTTATCGAAAATGTAAGCCCCACAGAGGCAGTGAAAGATCGATTTGGAGCCGTCGAAGCTCTGAAATTCAAAAAAGCGGATGGCTCAGAAATCACCCTTCCCGCAAAAACAGTTTGTGTTGCGGCCGGAACAAGCCCAAATACAATTTATGAACGCGAGTTTCCTGGGATCTTCAAACTTGATAAGGATGGCTATTTCTTCCAAAAGCATCGGCTCGAAAAAAGAGAAAGCCGATGGCATCCAGTGCCAGTCTCCGATGACACACGCGGAGCCTTTTTCCTTTCTTATGAGAAAGACCAACATTTTGTAACTTATTTTGGCGACAATCATCCCGATTATAATGGCAATGTGGTAAGAGCCATGGCTTCCGCGAAACACGGCGTCCCCTTTATTTCTGAATTATTCCAAGCAGACATTAAAGCCTGTCAGAATGAACCCTTTTCTGAAACTAAGTGGAATAATTTAATTAAATATTTGGATGCGGGACTGGTACCGAGGGTTCATGAAGTAGTCAGACTCACCGAAACGATTGTAGAAGTGATTGTTAAAGCTAAATATGCAGCAAAAAAATTTGAACCTGGACAGTTTTATCGTCTTCAGAGCTACGAAACTCTGGCACAAGGGCTTGATGGCACTAAATTAATGACGGAAAGCTTAGCTTTAACCGGCGCTTGGGTGGACAAAGAAAAAGAACTTCTTAGTATGGTTGTTTTGGAAATGGGGGGCAGTTCTCGGCTCTGTTCCGCTCTTAAACCCGGGGATCCAGTTGTTGTGATGGGACCCACAGGGACGCCCAGTGAAATTCCAGAAAACAAAACAGTCCTTTTAGCAGGGGGCGGTCTAGGAAATGCGGTTTTATTGTCTATTTCTCGAGCGATGAGAGCTAAAGGCTGCAAAGTTCTTTACTTTGCCGGTTACAAAAAAAGTACGGATGTTTTTAAAAAGAGAGAAATTGAAGAAGGAACCGACCAGGTTGTATGGGCGGTAGATAAGGGTTCTACTGCAATTCCGACGGACCGACCGCAAGATAGAACATTTGTTGGTAATATTGTTGAAGCCATGCTCACGTATGGAAAAGGTGAACTTCAGGGGTCTCCCCAGTTCCCTTTAGAGACCGTAGACCACATTTTCGTTATTGGATCAGATCGAATGATGGCCGCAGTATCAGCAGCTCGTCATGGCGTACTAAAACCTTACTTGAAACCTGATCATATTTGTATCGCATCGATTAACTCTCCCATGCAATGCATGATGAAAGAGGTTTGCGCTCAATGTTTGCAACGACATGTGGATCCAAAAACAGGCAAAGAAAGTTTTGTGTTCTCTTGTTTCAATCAGGATCAGATTTCTGATCATGTTGATTACGCCAACCTCAACGATCGTCTCAAGCAGAATAGTCTTACTGAAAAACTCACGAATCGTTACTTGGATGTACTCTTTAAAAAAGGTCGTATCGAACGCATTTAAGTTTTTGCGTTTTATTGGATGAATTTAAGGAGTCCGCGCGGATCGTCCGTAG
>JBJSXY010000114.1:0-3652 GCA_046086625.1 Pseudomonadota bacterium
CGGAGCGTTGAACCGTCTTTGTAACTTTGCCATTCGAAACCTGTTTCAGGGTTTCTGTAACGGGAATTCCGGGAATCCAACCACTAAAATCTTTGAGCTGAGAAGCCGAGCATAGAGCATTCGTAAGAGTTTGTCCTAAAAAGGGGCGACAAGCATCGTGAATGAGGACCAACTCCGGCCAAGGGTTTAACTCTTTGATTAATGTAATGGCATTAAGGGAAGAGTCCTGACGACGTTCCCCCCCTGAAATAAAATGAATTTCAAGTTCTTTGGGTTTAGCGAAGTGATGCGCTAGAAGACTTGAAGCTAAATCTAGATGGGTTGGAGATGCGACGATGACCACTCTTCGAATGGGCGCTTGTTCGAGAAGTGACTGAAGAGCCCAAACGAATACAGGTTTTCCTTCTAGAAGTTGAAATTGTTTCGGGGTTGGATTTGGTTGCTCTTCTGAGCGGGAATACCGGGTTCCGGATCCTGCTGCCAGTAGAATAGCATCGAAAGGCCCCATCTATCATGTTCCAAAGATAGCTTCTAGCTCTCTCTCGACATCGGCTTCCAGAATGTTTTGAGCTAAAGACAATTCCTTTACTAAAAGAGTTTTGGCTTGATCCAAAAGTTTTCTTTCTCCAAAAGAAAGTTCTTTGTCGTGTTTCAATAAGAACAGAGCTCTTAAAACTTCTGCAATTTCCTGAACCTTACCGGTATGGATTTTTTCCATATATTCGCGGTAACGTCGGTTCCAGGTTTGGTAATCTAAATCACTTCCATCGCGTTTTCTCAAAATACGATAGACTTCTTCGACTTCCTTCATTTTGATAATGGGACGGAGGCGTTGTCCAGAAGTGCCCATGGGTACAAACACTTTCTTAGGGGCTCCATTGTCTTGAATTTCCAAGATATAGAAGCGTTGTTTCAGCCCTTGCCCAAACTCCCGTTCTTCGATCCCACGAACAATGCCCACTCCGTGAGACAAATGAACAGCGTTATCCCCAACTTTGAATTCGTGACTTGTTTGTTTTGTTTTCATAAAGCGTGAAGGCTTATACCATAACATTTGACGTTTTGCACCAAAAAGTGAATTTTGGTCGGAAACCATTTTTGTC
The DNA here is from genome assembly GCA_046086625.1 of Pseudomonadota bacterium. Lineage (GTDB taxonomy): Bacteria > Bdellovibrionota > FAC87 > UBA2466 > UBA2466 > RFNO01. The sequence goes on from JBJSXY010000114.1 coordinate 1,104, forward strand.
ACAACCAATAAAACAAAATAAAAACAAATACTTATGATGGGCAGACCACCCCCTTCATTTTTTTTTTGACCGGGGGGTTCGACTTCGCTATGGTCGCCCCGCCGGATTTCTAATCAAAAAATATGACTAAGCTTCCCAAATTGCTTTTGGCCTCTGCTTCCCCTCGTAGAAAACAGCTTTTGGAAGTGTTGGGGCTTCCCTTTCAAGTGGTCCCAGCAGAAGTAGAGGAAATGGACCCTTCCCATGAGTTAATTGAAGAGGGAGTGGTTGAGAATGCCGAAAAAAAAGCGTTGGCAGGTCTGAAGCATGCTATTCACTCGACGGATGTTGTCATAGCCGCTGATACGTTAGTGGTTCTAAAAGACAAAGTTTTAGGAAAGCCTAAAAGCAAATCCGATGTCTTATCGATGCTCGGGCAATTAAGTGGGAAGACACACCAAGTGGTGACGGGAATGGTTCTTCTAACGCCGTCGGGAAAGAGAATCAGTGCGGCTGTGTCATCTTTTGTTACTTTTCGTGATTTATTGGTGGATGAAATTGAGAACTATGCTTCTACTCGCGAGCCCTATGATAAAGCGGGAAGTTACGCTATCCAGGGACTTGGAGCTATTTTTATCGATAAAATAGAAGGTTCTTACACAAACATTATGGGGTTTCCGATTGAGAGATTTCTAGTTGAGCTTCCCAATGTGACTGGAATTTCCATTCACCAGTGGTTTCTTCCGTGAGCTCTATTTCTAATAATTTTGAAGTTATTAAAGAAAATATTCGTCGTTATTCAGATTCTCCAGAAAAAGTCCGAATCCTTGGCGTAACTAAATTTCAACCGATAGAGCGAGTTTTGGAAGCTATTGATTTGGGAATTAGCCTTTTAGGTGTAAATTATGTTCAAGAGGGACAAAAGCTTAAGGAGGCCATCAAGCGACCGGACCTCGAGTGGCACTTCATTGGGCATATCCAATCCAGAAAAGCAAAACACTTAATCAATTATGAATGTGTTCAAAGTCTAGAGCGATTAGATATTGCCCAAGACTTAAATCGACGTTTGGAGTCCCAGGGCAAGCATCTGAGTGTTTTGGTTGAGGTTAATATTGGGCATGAGCCTCAGAAATCGGGGGTCTTTCCGGAAGATCTCAATCGCTTCTTTTCCGAACTAAAAGCTCTTCGATATTTAAATGTACGGGGTTTGATGGCGATGCCGCCCCCTTTATCTAATGAGGAGAGAAGGCCTTTCTTTAAAAAAATGAAAGAGCTCTATAATGAGCTTTCGGGATACTATCCCTTTGACACGCTTTCCATAGGAACGAGTGACGATTATTCAATAGCTTTGCAGGAAGGTGCTAATCTCATTCGTCTTGGGACTTGTTTGTTTGGGCCTCGGTGGTAGAATTTTTTTATTTATCCTCCGAGGTCAATATGAAAAACCCAGCTGCTTCACATGAACTTTCTCCAGCCGAAATTAAAAACCGAGATTTCAAAAAAACGATGCTTGGGTATTCCCCCGAAGAAGTGGTGGGCTTCTTAGACCAAGTAGCTAAAGTGTGGGAGAAAGTTCAAAAAAAAGAGCGTGAATTAATAGGTCAAATCAATGATCTCAAAGCCGAAATAAAGGGTTGGGAAAATAAACAAGACGAACTCGCCAAACTTCAAGAACTAGCAAAGCTTGAAGCTCAAAAAATTGTGAATGAAGCTGAGCTTCGATCTCAGGAAGTAAGACAGAAAACTGAACAGTGGTTAACAGAAGTTTTAGAAGAGGTTCAGCAAGTGGAGAAGAGAAAAGCGAACTTTATCACTGCATTTCGTTCGGCTTTGGATAGTCATTATGAAATTTTGAAAACCGAACAAAGCGATTCTGGTCCTTTAACTGATAAGCTTCACGCTTATTTGAAAAACTCGAAGCCATCAAAGGGAAAGGAAGCAACATCTCTTTGCTAATCCAGCCAACAGCTGGCTCTGTAATTTTAACCCAGTTGCCCTTTTCAATTTCTGTCATCACTAAGAGGCCCGAAGGTAATTCCATGACCGGCTTTTCATCCTCGTGTTCTTCAGATTTGTAAACTGGAACTAGTTCGTTCGAGTTGCTGAGGATTGAAGGTAATTTAATATTTTTTTTATTCAGTTCAGCTGTTAATCCTAAGAAAGCCGCTAGGAGGGTAAAACCAAGTAAAGCGAAAAACCCCCGTTTTGGGGGAGCAAAACCAAAACGGAAGAAGCAAATCAAAAACAAGCTCCAAGTAATTGCAAGCTGTCCCAAAAGTCTCGTTTGTTCGTTAAAAAGAAAGTAGGATTTGACCTTTATTGATTCAATAGGTGAAGGCGCATCGAGAAGCGCGTGTTGAATCTGACTAAGAAGACTTAAATCTCCAAGAACCCCCAGAAATCCCGGCCTTAGCTGAAGAGAGAGAAGAAGATTAGAAACAGAAGATGGGACATCGTTTTGATTCCAAAATGAATAAGCTAAATTAAAGTAAGCTTCAGGAGCTTGGATATTTTTATCTTTGGCTTTCTCGATCCATTCCTGCCACGCTTGTATGCTATTTTCTCCAGAG
>JBJSXY010000115.1:0-2695 GCA_046086625.1 Pseudomonadota bacterium
GAAATGGTCATGCCTGGCGATAACGTCGCTGTGGAAGTTGAACTGATTACTCCTGTGGCCATGGAAAAAGAAGTCCGCTTCGCTATTCGCGAAGGCGGTCGTACCGTGGGCGCTGGAGTTGTTACTGAAATTCTGGAGTAAGCGGTGCAAAGCCAAAAGATTAGAATTCGTTTAAAAGCGTTTGATTGTAAGCTCTTGGACCAATCTGTGTCTGAGATCGTAGATACAGCGCGAAGAACTGGTGCGAAAATCGCAGGTCCGATTCCTCTCCCCACGAGAATCAATCGGTACACGGTTTTACGCTCGCCCCACGTTGATAAAAAATCTCGTGAGCAGTTTGAAATTCGCACACACAAGCGCTTAATTGATATTTTGGAACCCACTCAACATACTATCGACTCTTTAATGAAGCTCGATCTGTCGGCTGGGATTGATGTGACTATTACGTTGTGAGGTTTGTGAGATGCCGTCTTTACCCATATATGACATGAAAAAAGAAAAAGTTGGGAGCATGGAACTCAGCGATTCCGTTTTTGCCGCTGAAGTTCGCCCTCACCTTTTAAACGATGCTGTACGAGCTCAAATTGCTTGGAAACACGAAAATAAAACTGCAAATTCTTTAACCCGATCCGAAGTTCAAGCTTCTGGCAAAAAGATTTACCGTCAAAAAGGAACGGGCCAAGCCCGACATGGAGATATCAAAGCTCCTATTTTTGTTGGCGGTGGTAAGGCTCATGGCCCCCGTCCTCGACGAGTGATCCACAAAATTAATAAAAAAGCCATGCGGGGAGCTCTTATTAGCGCGCTTTCGATGAATCAAAAGCAAGATCGCTTATTCATCGTGGACAAGCTTGAGCTAAAAAAACTCAGCACTAAAGAGGCTGATAATTGCTTAAAAAGCTTTGGACTTGATAAAGCTCTCATCGTGATGTCCCAAGAAGGGGAAACTGAAAAGAACTTTGTTCAGAGCGTTCGAAACCTTCACGGAGTTAAATGTCTCCGCCCTGAGGGAATTAACGTATTTGATCTTCTCAAGTTTCGAAATCTTGTGATTTCTAAGAGTGCTATCCAGAAGATTACGGAGCGACTCAGTCATGTTTGATATCTTAAAAAGACCCATTATTACTGAGAAAAACACAGGCCAAGTGCACCTGTTCAACGAATATGCTTTTGAAGTGCCGGTCGATGCGAATCGATCTCAAGTGAAAGAAGCCGTTGAAAAGCTTTTCAAAGTAAAGGTTCTCCGAGTGAATACGATGATCTGCAGAAAATCTGCACGCAAGTTAGGTCGCATTCCTGGCGGAAGAAAACTTTGGAAGAAAGCTATTGTGAAATTGAAGGAGGGCGACAAATTAGATTTTGTTGCTAGCTAAGTTTTATGCCACTAAAAAGCTTTAAACCAGTTACCCCTGCTCGACGTTATTTAACTCAGTTGGATTACTCTGACCTTCTGAAAAAGAAGCCAGAAAAATCACTCATTCAGGCTAAACCCAGCACGGGTGGCCGAAACAACAAAGGCCAAATCACAAGCCGATTCAGGGGGGGCGGACACAAGCGCCATTACCGCTTGATTGATTTCCGACGGGACAAACGAAACATTCCGGCTAAAGTGGTTGGACTTGAATACGATCCAAACCGAACAGCTCATATTGCTCTTCTGCACTATGCTGACGGTGAAAAACGTTACATTTTAGCGCCAGTAGGATTAAAAGCGGGCGATTCCATCATTGCTGCGGACAATGCAGACATTCAGGTTGGAAATTCACTTCCTTTGAAAAAGATTCCAGCAGGTACAACTCTGCACAATGTGGAGTTGAGACCGGGTGCAGGTGGAAAACTCGGCCGAAGTGCCGGTTCCATGATCCAATTAGTGGGATTTGAAGAAGGATACGCTCAACTTCGTATGCCTTCAGGAGAAATGCGTATTGTCTCTGAGCAATGTTGGGCCACTGTAGGTCAAGTTGGAAACTTAGAGTATGAAAACGTTGTTTGGGGTAAAGCCGGTCGAATGCGTTGGATGGGTTTCAAACCCCATAACCGAGGTGTTTCGATGAACCCAGTCGATCATCCATTGGGTGGTGGTGAAGGAAAGAGTTCCGGGGGACGACATCCAGTGTCGCCTTGGGGTCAAAAAGCTAAAGGACTTAAAACCAGAAACTCTAAACGCACAGACAGATTTATTGTTCGGAGGAGAAAATAATTTATGGCTCGTTCTATTAAAAAGGGCCCGTTTGTAGATGGCCATCTGCTGAAAAAAGCGGAAAAGGCACAGGCCAATAATGACAAAAAAGTCATTAAAACTTGGTCGAGACGTTCCACAGTCGTACCTGAGTTCATTGGACTTACGTTTGCGGTTCATAACGGACGAAAATTTCACTCGGTTTACGTATCGGAGAACATGGTTGGTCATAAGTTAGGAGAGTTTGCTCCTACTCGAACCTTCCATGGTCACTCTGGTGATAAAAAAGCGAAAGTAGAGGGAGCGGCTTAATCATGGAAGTAAAAGCACAATTACGTTACGCTCGAATCACCGCTCGTAAAATGCGTTTGGTTGCTGGGCTTTGCAAAGGTATGCCCGTAGAGAAAGCTTCGTATCAACTTCGCTTCTCACCTAAACGTGGAGCAAAAGTAATGTCTGGTCTCTTGGATTCTGCAGTTTCAAACGCCAAAGAAAAAGGCGGAATTGATGTAGATA
>JBJSXY010000116.1:0-4384 GCA_046086625.1 Pseudomonadota bacterium
CTTTATGAGATCAACGAAGCTTTCTCAGTGGTTGCTTTGGGGTGCATCCGAGAGCTCGGACTCAATGAAAACAAAGTAAATATTCGTGGAGGAGCAGTGGCGCTAGGGCATCCCATTGGAGCCAGTGGGACTCGTATTTTAGTCACTTTGATTCATGCTCTTCGCCAGGAAAATAAAAAATGGGGTGTTGCTTCTCTCTGCATTGGAGGAGGAGAAGCGAGTGCTCTACTCGTGGAGGCTTGTGAATAAACTCGTTTTTCAAGCTGAACTTCCGACTTCTTTAAAGAAAGATTTGGAGACGTCTATTTCTAAGGAGTTCAAAAAAAATAAAGCGAGGTCTAAAAAATCTCAGGAAAAGGAGATGATTTATCAACCCGGAAAAATGTCTCCATTGAACTACTTAGTGCTAAAAGTATTGGATAGTCAGTTTGGAGAGCGGTCTCATCCCGCTCTTCCGATTGTCCTTGGAATCGCTCGAAAGGGTCTGTCGCAAGTGAAACGACTTTTATCTCACGGATCGTTATGAGCTCGATCAATAGCCAACCCCTCACGATTCACCAGTTTCATTACAGAGCAAGTGCCGGAGAAGCGATCACTCAACACATGCTCTTTATTCGTGAAGCGCTAGCTGAGATAGGAGTGGGAGGAAAGATTTTTTCTGTCCAACGAAAAAATCTCCCGCAAGGAAAAGTGCAAGCTTGGTCACACGATTCTGCGTGGGATTGTGATCTTCTTCTTGTTCACCATTCTCAATACAATCCAGAGCTCAAAGAACTTCTTTCAATGGAAATTCCAAAAGCTTGGGTTTACCACTCTCAGCCGTCAGAATCCTATTTTTCTCATGATCTGGAAGCTAAAAAAAATCTCCACTTGGGCCGAAATCAATTGAGTTGGTTTAGGAGAAAACGAATACCTGCCTTGGGGGTCTCAAAGTTTTCAATTTCAGAGCTTGTTCATTTGGGTTTCGAATCTGCCTCCTTGTTGCCGCTGATGCATTTGGAATTACAAAAACCCGATCCAACAGAAGTTGAGGAAAAAGAACCTCGACATCTTCTGTTTGTAGGAAAAATAGCACCCCACAAAAAGCAATCACTTCTTATTGAAACATTTTTTCATTTGAGAAAATATTTGCCTCCACATTCAAAATTGCATTTAGTGGGAACGGGAGATCCTCTTTATACCAAATACTTGAAGCTGCTCATCACCCAGCTGGGGTTAGGAGGACAGATAAGTCTTGCAGGAAAAATCACTGACTCTAATTTAAAAGAGTTTTACGAAATGGCTGATGCCTTTATTTGCATGAGCGAATATGAAGGTTTTTGCATGCCAGTGGTTGAAGCAATGAAAGCTGGAGTTCCGGTTTTTTATCGTCCCCTTACGGGAATAAAAGAAACGATGGAAGGAGTGGGAGTAGAGCTTTTAACTGAGGATCCCATACAAAATGCAGTGATTATCGATGCGTTTTTGAAAAGCCCATCGGCTTTAAAAGCAGTTTTATCAAAACAGCAGTTAAGATTAAAAACGCTTGCTTTGTTTCAGAATCGCCAAAGGGTTCAAAAAGCGCTTTTAAGTTTAGTGAATCGAAAACTAGAAAAGAGAAGTCATGAAGCCTCGCTCTCTTTTTGAAGCGCTAAACACTTACCAAGGAATGTGGTTTGAGGAATTCAATAACCCGTTTCAGGAAGAAATAGATAATCTCGAGCGCTTTAAAACGCTTCTATTGAAAACCGAAGCGCCGTTTTCAAGAAATCAGTATCCGGGACATTTAACAGGTAGTTGTTTTGTCGTTAACCCTTCTCAATCCGAAATTCTTCTTTTGCATCACCGAAAATTAGAAAAATGGCTGCAAATGGGAGGACACTGTGATGGAGAAATTGAAATGTCGCAAGTGGCCTTGAGAGAAGCAGAAGAGGAATCGGGATCTCGTGCCATCGATCTTTTATTTCCGTGGATTATTGATTTAGATATTCACCTCATTCCCAGTCGAAAAATCGAGCCGGAGCATTATCACTACGATGTACGCTATTTGGGCGTGTGCCGTTCACCCGAACAAATTAAATTAGACGAGAGTGAGTCAACGGATCTTGCTTGGTTTTCGTGGAAAAGGGCTTTTCAAATTGCACAAGAACCCAGCATGCATCGAGTATTTAAAAAGGTAGAGTTTTTACAGTCCAAGGTGCTTTAGAATCGGGGCAAGGGGGAGCTTGATCACTAATTTTAATCCGCGCAAAACTTCTTTTGTTAGCGCGCTCAAATCGCAAATCCGAAAAGTAAAGACCGGTTTCATCCCTCCAAAAATAAGGCGCTCTGGAAAACTGTAAAAAATCTCTGACATCACAGTACTGGTCTTTTAGCTGTTTTAGCTCGGCTAAAGAGACGATGTGTTCCTGTTCCCAAAGAATCTGGGAATCAAGTTCTGCGCGGGAAATGTCGGGGGAAAAAAAGCGAAGATGAGTGCAGGTTTCCAATGAAACGAGTTCTGGAAAAGGGGAAGCAATGGCTCGTCGCAATCGAAGTTCAGAGCCAGTTGTTTCTACAGTCACCACGGCCCAGCAAAAGGGATTAACTGGAAGCGGAGAGAGAATCAAATCAGCTGCATCCTGTGGTAAAAGTTCCCGAGTGAAGCGGTGACCCACTTCAAAAGTGAGAAGCATCAGAGTGAGCGCAGCCCAAGTTAGAAATACTTTCGATTTTTCTTTCAAACGATAAAGAATTCCAAAAAGAATCACGGTCCAGAAAGTCAAAACTGCACACATGAGAAGGGGAACCACTCGGAGTCCCCAGGAAAGAAGAAGGCCCAATCCAGCAATGAGTCCATAGAATGATTTTCCTTTTTTGCTCGGAGCGAGCAAGAAGAGAAGTGGCGTGAGAGTCGCCCAAGCCCAGGGCTCAAGCACAAAAACCCAGTCTCCATATTTCCAACTGTTATCGAGCGGCCAGAAGGGATGAACGCCGTAGTTATTTAAGAAATCGAGCGCTATGTGTGTAAGAGGAGCAAAGAAAGCCATCCAAGAAATCCACTTCCATTCAGTTGTAAAATGAAAGCGCTTATTAAATTTTCGTAAGAGGGCCACGAGTCCCAGCATTAAAAAGCTTTGCAGCAAAGCGATGGGAATTGTATGCGTATGACCCCGATGGTGGAGTAAGTTTCCCAGCTGTGGGTTAGCGTGCATGAATGGGGCATAGAGAAAATCTAGATCAGGAAAGTTATTCCCAATCACGGAAGTTAAAAAAAGCGCACGTCTTGTTTGGGGACTCGCTTCGGCTTTTGCTTTTTCCGGAAGAAAGGTCCAGACGGTTTCCGAAACCGCCGCGCCAAAGAGGGAGTGGGTTATGTTGTCCATTTAAGCTACTTTCTTCGCAGCTTTTTCAAGAAGCTCATGAATCAATGTTTGATAAGGTTTTGCTTCTGAAAGGGCCATTTTTCGAAGTTTGTTTAACAAGAGCGGATCAATTCGTATGGCGATCAGTTTTTTAACAGCCCGTCTTTCTGGGGCGTTGATTCGAGTAGCTCGGCTCAATTCTTCATTCGTTGATTCCGGTATATCCGAGAAGTCAATTTCGGATCGTTTCTTTGCCATTCGCACTCTTCCTTTGCGTGTAAACCAAAATTAAAATCCGAAGAAATGAAGAGGAACCTAGTCTCTTCATTCTGAGCTCATATTGTAATCGCCTCTTCGAAAGACACCCCATGCTTTTCTCGATTAAGCCTTGCTTTTGAGGCGTCTTAAGTAAAACTAGTCTGTATATACACTGGTGTGGGGTTCTTGGCCATGATTTAGGATGATCATCTAGCGTGGGTCAGTAAATCATAGGAGGGGAGCAGGGATGGGATCTGACGAGGTGCTTCCGCAAAAGGAAAGCCGTACCAAAGGCAAAAAAAAACGGGAGAGCCGAAGCTCTCCCGTTTCACTAAGCACGAGGCTTAGAATTTGTAGACAGCGGACAGTGCCCAAGTGCTGTCGTTACCGTTGTCAGTAGCGGTAGCTGAGTCTTTCGTGTCTGAGTAAGTGTAGTTCAAACGAACTCTCATATCGTCGGAGAGATTTACGTTTGGACCTACTGTCACTTCTAGAGTTTTAGCAAGTGTTCCATTTGTGTGAGAGCCAGCTGCAGCTAACTTGCTGGTGTAGTTTGGACGAATTCCAAACGACCAAGTTTTGTCCCAAGCGTAGTTAACTGTTCCACCGATACCGAAACCGCTTTCAGCGCCAGTAGAAGCTACTTTTCCGATGACAGCTTGAGCATCGATAGTCCAGTCAGACATTTTGGTTCCTGCCATGACTTCGATGATCTGGTGTGTTGCAGTAGCTGTTGAATCGGGTTTGTGTAAGTACACGCCAGCACCTAAGTACATTGCGTTTTGAGTCCATTTACCCAATAC
>JBJSXY010000117.1:0-2113 GCA_046086625.1 Pseudomonadota bacterium
GCTCTTATTGGAGCAACGCTGGTCTTCGTGTTTTCTGCTTTGGCTATTAAAGCGGTCGGTCGAGTTGCTGAAACAGTCATTAAAGAAGTTCGTCGTCAATTCCAATCCAATTCAGGAATCATGGCAGGGACCAGCAAACCCGATTACGGTTCATGCGTTGATATCGTGACCAAGGGTTCCTTAAAAGCAATGGTTGCTCCTGGAATTCTCGCAGTCACGGTGCCGATTGCAGTGGGCTTGATCTTCCGCGCTCTTGCGACTCCAGAACAAGCTGGATTGGGCGCCGAAGCAGTCGCTGGATTCTTAATGGTGGGGACTATTACAGGTATCTTGATGGCAACCCTACTCAATAATGCCGGCGGCGCATGGGACAACGCCAAAAAGTATATTGAAACGGGTGTTCATGGTGGAAAACGCTCAGATGCTCATAAAGCAGCTGTGGTGGGCGACACCGTTGGCGACCCGTTCAAAGATACAGCGGGTCCTTCACTTCACGTTCTTATCAAGTTATTGTCGACCATCACCTTGTTGATGGCTCCTCTCTTTATCTAATTGGACTAAAGGGTGGCTAAGTAAGCTTGATCTGTTATCCTAGGTCTTGGTAGCCTCTAATTAATAGAGCCCTACCAAGACTAGGAGAACAGAGATGGAAACCACACTTTGGGGAACCTTTCTACGCGGTGGCTGGATCATGTGGCCGCTGCTTGTTTTTTCGATCCTGAGCTGGACAGTTATTTTTGAAAGAATCGTTTTCTTCCTCACCTTTCGACCGAAACTAAAACATCTGGCAGACTCATTAACTCAAAGTGTGAGAGCTGGCGACCTATCCGCTGCCCGTCAAATCTGTCACTCGCAAAAGCCCGAAATCAGTGAGCTCTTTTTGGGAGCTATTGATAATAAACGGTCTAGAGAGCTATCGGAGCGGACCGTTGAACGAAGCCGCATGAGACTCATGCTTTACTTAAAAAAGAATCTCTGGATTCTGGGAACGATTGGAAGCGCAAGCCCCTTCGTCGGATTGTTAGGCACAGTGGTTGGTATTGTGCGCGCGTTTCACGACATGGCGGAAAAAGGCGCAGGTGGTTTTAGTGTGGTAGCTGCGGGTATTTCGGAAGCTTTGATTGCGACGGGAGCAGGTCTGATTGTCGCTATTGTGGCTTTGATTACGTATAACATTTTTGTCACAGCTGCGAACCAAACCCTAAACGGCATGAAATTGACTTTAGATGAGCTTCTAGATCTTTCTCACGATAAGTCGGTAACTCAATCTTAAGAGGAGCGAATCATGGCCGTTCGAATTAATGATTCAGACGAAGATTCAATCGTAGCGGAAATCAATATCACACCTCTTACTGATATTTTTCTCGTATTACTCATTATTTTTATGATTTCTAGCTCGGCAATGTTGGAGGGGGGACTCAATGTTAAATTACCCTCTGCTAAATCGAGTTCAGTGGCTCAGAACTCAGCTGGAAATCCGCTTTACATTACCATTAACAAAGAAGGCCAAATCTTGGTCGACAAAGAGGCTACGGATGAAAATGGCCTGGCCCAAACCATCAAAGCAGCGTTAGCGAAGACTTCTGAAAAAGTAGTCGTAATTAGAGGGGATGAATCTATTTTCTTGGGCAAAGCCGTAAAAATCATGGATGCTGCACGGGATGCTGGCGCTGAAAAAATAGCAATAGCAACTCAACCCTCCAAATAATCAATCAAACGGAATATAAGTCGAATACGGCATAATAAGTCGCTTTAAACGTCGCTTTGAGTACGGTTTTGCTTTCGTTGCCAGCTTAAAGATACCGGGATCTTTTAAAGAAGAATGCTGGGCAATTTTGGAATAGATGCTCTGAGCTCTTCCACTTAATCCTTTTAAATCATAAATTCTTGCTTGATATAAAAGAATTTCAAAATATTCTGGCGGATAAATATTTAATCCCCGCTCCTTTATTTTTCCTTCAATCACTGCCTCCGCGGAGAGGATATTATCCAAGGAGGAATCTAGATCTCCCTCTAATCTTAAATTTACCAAAGCAGCAACGAGAGCAGCCTCAGGAGTAAACACTTGAGCGATGCTTCTTTTTAATCCTGAAAGCGCTTCCGAAAAATCTTC
>JBJSXY010000118.1:0-3859 GCA_046086625.1 Pseudomonadota bacterium
ATAAAAAAGGCCGTCGCTTGAAGCGATGGCCTTTTAAGAATCGATTCTTTTTTTCAACTCTTTACCTACTTTGAAAAAAGGCAGTTTTTTCTCTGGAACAAACACATCGGCTCCAGTTTTGGGATTTCGCCCAACGTAAGATTTATAGCTTTTAACAAACCAGCTACCAAAGCCACGAATCTCAATGCGGTCTCCCTTAACCATTGACATGAAAAAACCATCGAAAATCGTATTTACTAGCTCTTCTGCCTTTTTCTTGGTGAGATTAGCTTTGCGAGATATCGTCTCTATTAATTCTGATTTCGTCACGATCCCTCCTTAAGGGCAATGAGTGAATCTCTAAGTACCCCATTATTATAAGGTTTTTTGTAGGTCATTCAAAGAAAAAACAACTATTGTGCGCTTTCACAAACTGCCGGTATGATTTCGCGGTTTTTATGCAGTTGAGTCAAAGTCTTTTTCTTTTCACGGCGGCCATCAAAGCCGTAGATATCCTCATGGTGGTTACCTTTTGGTGGCTCACTTGGTATTTTCGCTTTTCTACGACTTTTTTTCCTATCGATCGGGGAATTCCCTCAAAAGAAATCTACTCAATGATTTCTATTCCTCTGGCTCTTATTTTTTGCGCAATGCTTCACCTTGTGGGTGCTTATCGAGCAGATAGAATTCGATTTGGATTTCGAGCTATTAAAAAGATCTTAGAGGGAGCCACACTCGGCACTTTAGTTCTTGTAGCTTACTTGTATTTTACTGAAATCGAACGTTTCTCGAGACTCTATTTAATTATCTTCGGTTGCTTGAGTTTCTTTGGAATTCTTTTAGGTCGCTTGGCAGTCCAGCTCTTGTGGAATGTGGTTAAACACCATTTTATTTCTCCCCTAAAAGTTCTTCTTATTGGATACGGAGAACTGCTGCACGTTTATTTTCAAGAGTTTGAAACATTAAAGCCTTATCCCATCCAATGGATTGGGCGGTTGGGACCCCATGAGAGCCGAAGCGAAATGACCCCCGTTCCTTATTTGGGAGAGGAAAGCTCAGCGGTTTCCGTAGTTCGATCTGAAAAAATCGATAAAGTCGTCATTTCCTTCCCTTCGAAAGATCCTCACCATTATGAACCCTTGCTGCGACTGCTTTCCGACGAATTAGCAAGTATTAAAGTTATTCCTGACTTTGGAAAATTTAGCACGTTTACTTATCAGGCAGGCCATGAATTAGAAATTCCCGTACTTGAATTTAATGCTCCTTCGATGGGAAACTCTGACAGAGCTATCAAACGACTCCTAGATATTTTGGGTTCGCTGGCTTTTATAATTTTCTTTGCTCCAGTATTTGGAATCTTAGCGCTTCTTGTTCGGCTTTCTTCCTCCGGTCCCATTTTTTTCTCTCAAAAAAGAATGGGAGCTGATGGAAAAGTTTTCCCTATGTACAAATTCCGAACGATGGTCACTGATGCCGAAAAAAAATCGGGGGCGGTTTGGGCTGTTAAAGATGATGAGCGCGTGACTCCTCTTGGAAAACTTTTACGTAAAACAAGTCTCGATGAACTACCTCAATTCTTTAACGTTCTAAAAGGCGATATGAGTTTAGTAGGTCCCCGACCAGAACGCCCTGTATTTGTAGAGCAGTTCCGAGAGCAAATTCCTCGCTACATGCTCCGACACAAAGTAAGATCCGGCATTACGGGTTGGGCTTAAATTAACGGTTGGCGCGGTAATACATCTCTCGAGGAGCGTATCAATCATGATTTGTTCTACATCAAAAATTGGTCGCTGCTTCTCGATTTAAAAATCCTTATCTTAACTCCGCTGCGCGGCTTTATTCATCCCAATGCCTACTAGCTATCAGAATCTGAAAGTAGCAATCATTCATGATTGGCTTACGGGAATGCGCGGAGGAGAACAGGTTCTCGATGCTATCTTAGAGCTTTTCCCAAATGCTGAGCTTTTTACTTTGTTGTACAGCCCCGGAAAATTAAATACACGAATTGAAAATCGTCCTATTCATGTTTCATTTTTAAATCGCTTGCCTCGGGTAGAAAAATATTATCGCTTTCTTCTTCCTTTTTTTCCTTTAGCAATCGAACGTTTTGATTTGAATCGATTTGATGTCATCATTTCTTCAAGCCACTGCGTTGCAAAAGGAGTGATCCCCAGACCCGATGCTCTCCATGTGTGCTATTGCCATACCCCCATGAGATATATTTGGGACCGAACTCATGATTATTTTAAATCTCAAGTCTTGCAGCCTCTCTTTGCTCCGGCTCTGCATTATTTAAGAATATGGGACACCTCGAGCAGCAATCGAGTGGATTACTTTATTGCTAATTCAAATTGGACACGTTCTCGAATTCGCAAATATTACAGAAGAGAAGCTTCGGTCCTTAATCCTTTTTTTACTGCAAATCTTTTCTTGCCCCTTAATCCTCTTAAAGAAAGTTACTATTTGGTCGTCTCTGCTTTTGCCCCCTACAAAAGGATCGATCTAGCGATTCAAGCCTGTAATAAACTTAATAGAAAGCTGATAATTATTGGAAACGGACAAGAAGATAAAAAATTACGCTCAATGGCTGGCCCCCAAATTACTTTTTTGGGAAAGGCTCCTTTAGAGACTCTTAAAGAAATGTATGCGGGTGCTAAAGCGCTTCTTTTTCCAGGACAAGAGGACTTTGGTATTACGCCGTTAGAGGCGATGGCAAGTGGTACTCCGGTCATTGCCTTCAATCAAGGAGGCGTCACTGAGACAGTGGTTGAAAACAAAACCGGTTTGTTTTTTAAAGAACAAACAGTTGAAAGTCTTTGCGAAGCCATTTTGAAATTCGAATCCATGGAAAAAGAATGGCGAGACGACTGCGTAAATCAATCGCAATTATTTACTCGCGATCTCTTTCAAAAAAAGTTCGCAGAGTTCATGGAGATAAAGTTAAGTGAGCTCTCACTTCTTTGAAGATCTCATCTACAGAAGCATCCACTTTTTTAAACCGCAGCACCCCTGTTTTGTCCAGAATCACTGTAGCGGGAATGTAATAGGGCGGATTAAAAAATTCCTTTCCTGCATTATTCGGAGAAGCAGCCACTTCGAAAGGAATTCCATATTTTTTTTGCCATGCTTTTAAAAATTCCTCATCAGCTGGTTGGCCATGTTTGAATCCTTCCGCGGAAAGCGAAATGATTCGGACTGAAGGGTGTTTAATTTCCGAGTAACGCTTAGACAGTTCTGCGATTTCGTCCTGACACCCTGGGCACCATCCCGTGCTATAGAGAAGAACACTCACTTTATCTTTTAAATCCTTCACGCAGACTTCTTTAGCTTCCGCCTTTTTCCAACACACCTCTGGAGCCTTGTCCCCAATTTCTACCACCGCGAGTGCCGGAAAAACTAAAGAAAAACAGAAAAGCCATAAAATGAGTCTCATGACTATCTCCTTTGCAATCCTGCTTTAACAAGTTCGTAAGCGTTTGCGATTCCATAACCGAACTGATTGTCTGCTTTCTTTTCCGCTGTTTCGAGAAGTAGTTGTTTCACTTCAGCTACCGTCAGCTTTGGATTTGCTTGCAAGAGAAGAGCAATGGCACCGCTCACGTGAGGAGTAGCCATTGAGGTTCCATCCCATTGGGCATATTTATTTCCTGGCAGAGAAGACCCAATGGCCACTCCAGGCGCTGAAACATCGGGCTTCATTAAAGTGATAATCGTTTGTCCAACCTTCCAGAGATTAGGACCCATACTTGAAAACTCGGCACTTTGTCCTTTCGAATCGATAGCGCCTACCGAAATCACATCGGGAAGTCCTCCGGGCATTCCATTCGGGCTTTTACCGGAATTTCCGGCTGCAAAAACGGGAACAATACCTCCATTGATC
>JBJSXY010000119.1:0-3437 GCA_046086625.1 Pseudomonadota bacterium
CTCGGTAGAACCTTGGGAGTTCCGGATGAAATTGTGGGGCGACACCCTTTTCCGGGACCAGGCTTAGCCGTTCGGATTATTGGTAAGATAACTCCGGAGCGATTAAATCTTCTAAGAGACGCGGACTCCATTTTTATTGAAGAACTTAAAACTTCAGGTGAGTACCACAATATCTGGCAAGCTTTTTCCGTGATGCTTCCGATTAAAGCCGTGGGAGTGATGGGAGACTCTCGCACTTATGAATCCGTAGTGGTGTTAAGAGCGGTGACAAGCCGAGATGGAATGACAGCTGATTGGTATGACTTTGATAAGAAAACAATGGCGCACATTTCGAATCGAATTATCAATGAAGTGCCCGGCATAAATCGAGTGGTTTACGATGTGTCTTCTAAACCACCAGCAACTATTGAGTGGGAATAAAAACGCTAGATGATTTACGACTTATTTCATTCAATCAGTGATCCTGTTATCGAAGGGAGAAGACTTGGAACGGCTGGAGTATTTTCAAACTTTTTAGATCAAGTGCAGTTAGCTGAATCCCTCGGGATGGATACGATCTGGTGTGCAGAAAGCCATTTTTCATCAGAAACTCAGAAAAAAACCAGTATGGCGACGATTCCCCACTTTTCAGGAGAAGTAGGATTAAGCTGTGACTCATTTCAATTAGCACACCTGGTTTGCAATCGAACGAAGCGAATCGGATTCGGTACGGCTATTCACAATATTGTCGGGGGAAGCGGTGGCCCTATTGCGAGTGCAGAGCGTGTTAACTTTCTAAGCCTTCTCAATGAAACGGTAGTTGGTTGGGACCGAAAACTTCGGATTGGAGTTGCTGCGGGTCGATTCCCTTATCAAAACACTCCCTTTCAAATTGTTCCTCGAGATGCTCCTGAAAGTGAATTGTGGCCCTTGCTTAAGCGTTATATTTTCCTCGAAGCTCTCGAGATTTTTTTACGGCTTTTAGCGGGAGAAGAAGTAAGTTCCCAACAAGTCAAATCTTGGACAATAGAACCCTCTGAAAAAAATCAAAGTGGCATAGCGGTAAAGAAGCGCTGGGAGTTTGAAACGGTTAAGCTGATTCCCTCTGCAATTAAAAAAGACAATCTGGAAATTGTATTAGGATCTCATGATCCCTTAGCTCTTGATTGGGGATTAAATTTTTGGGACTTAAGCCTTTTTAATTTGTCATTTACGGCTCCTGCAAAAATCGAAGAGCTTCATGCCAGCATGAGAGAAAAGTGCGCTCAACGCGATCGTAAGTGGAATCGTTCTCGACTTCCCCGAACGGTCATGGTGTTCATAGACAAAAACCGAGACAAAGCCTATCGGCTAGCAGATCAAGTGCTTGGAAATTACATTGAAGCCATGAGGGGAACGACACAAGTGCCTGACAAAAAGATTCTTCTCGAGCGTGCTTTGGTCGGAGATCCCGTTGAAATTATTGAGCAGATGAAACCTGGGGGGAGTCGAGGTTTTCATAGAGAAGACAGACTCATGCTTTGGTTTGAATTTAATCAATTAGACAATCAAGCTATTCAAGATCAAATGAAGTTGTTTTTCTCTGAAGTGGTTCCGCGTTTATGAATCCAGTTCCACTTTTTACATTGGTTCGAAATGGATTTCCAGAAATTCAGATTTCAGGTGAGATTTGTGTTTGGGACGGCTCTCGAATTCTTTTTCAGGCTTCAGAAGTAAATAGCCGCTACCCGGTTCGATCACTTCTCAAGCCTTTTCAGTTTTTAGCAACAGGCCTTCTTGAGGCGGGGGCTAGGGAAGAATGGCATGTGGCAGCCTTGGGTTCTATTTCAGCTACCCCTGAGCAAGTAGACCAACTTAAGCAATGGACATCCAAGCCTCCTTTTTTAGATCTTTTAGGTTCTTTGCAGCTTTCGGCCTCTCATGCCTGTTTTGCAAAACATTTATCCATTCTTCAGGCATCCAAAATGAAGGGATGGTCGGTGGATGGCTATTTATCAAGAAGTCATCCCTATCATCAATCGCTGGTAAAAAATTTAGCCCATATTTTGGCGGAACCCGCTGAGACATTCGAGTTTGTAGTAGACGGCTGTAAACTTCCCAGTCCCGTTCTTCGGATGGAGCAAATGGGGCGCTTGTTTCAGAGTTTAGCTAAAGCTGAAAAACTGTCACAGTTGCAAATAATCAGAGATCTCATGATGGCTTCTCCCGATTGGATTGGTGGACCCCATCGAGTGGATAGCGGTTTGATGAAGAGTAATCACCAACGTCTCATTGCCAAAGAAGGAGCGGATGGTCTTTTGGCGCTTGGAATCTTGCCTAATTCGAAATTTAAAGACGGGCTGGGCATCGTTGTGAAACTCGCTTCGGGATATCAACCCCAATTCGCGGCTCTTGCGATTCGGCCCCTCTTAGAATGGCTCGGACTGCATTGTGAGAATGAAGCTCCTGAAGGCCAGACTCTCTTGTATCATTATGAACCTGGAGAAAGAACCACAAGATCATGGATAGATGTGAGTCCAACTCTCAATTCAAAAACAGCGGTTTGGCCTGGGGATGAGAATTTTTCAAGACAAGTTTCTCTGGATGTCGATAAAAATGATCACTTAAGTCTTTCGGCTATAAAAACCACATTGCATATTGGCGCTCACACGGATTCCCCCGGACACTTTGGAAAAGGCGGAAAAGGAATAGATGCAGTCGAGCTGTGGAAGTACCAAGGGACTTGCCAAGTGATAGAAGTAAAAAAGCTTCCCCACACAGAAATTCTTCCAGAGGATATTGAAGCAGTAAAAATAGTTTCACCAAGAGTTTTATTTAAAACGGGGTCTTTTCCCGATGGTGCTCGATTTAATCAGGATTTCGTGGCCTGTTCGGCCCGCCTCATTGAAACTCTCGCAGCAGAGCAAGTGGTGCTAGTGGGAATCGACACGCCTTCAATTGATCTGTTTGAATCTAAGGAGCTCGCCAGTCATAAAGCGACTCTTTTATCAGAAATGGCTATTCTGGAAGGGATTGATTTGACTCACGTGGAGCCAGGAATCTACGAATTAGTTGCTTTTCCTTTGAAAATTGAAAGTGGCGATGCAAGCCCCGTCAGAGCACTCCTTCTTAGGAAATAACCCCCATTTGAGTTCTTGCTTCCCAAAGCTCTGGAAAAAATTTCTTTTTCAGAGTGCTCTCCAAATAAGGAACCCCTAAAGATCCTCCCGTTCCGTGTTTCATTCCAATCATTCGCTCGACCATTTGAACGTGTCTAAAACGCCACAACATAATTTGCTCATCGAACTCAATTAAAAACTCGCAGAGAGTCTGGAGCTCATCTTGAGTGGGGCTATTATAAATCCGAAGAAGAGCTTTCTGTAAGTCATCAGGAGTGAATGGATGAGGTAAAAGTTGTTTCCTTTGGAGTAATTTAATGAAGCTCGTTTTCAGATTGGGTTTATTTCCCCGAGCTTGCA
>JBJSXY010000120.1:0-5338 GCA_046086625.1 Pseudomonadota bacterium
GATGTTGGGTGTGGTGCCGGTTTTTATGCACTTGAAGCGAAAAAAAGGGGATTAATCGTCCACGCAGTAGATATGAGCCCCCAGATGGTTAAGAAGCTTGAGAACCAAGTTGATAAGGTTCATGTTTTTGATATTGAATCTATCCCCACCGAACAGAAATTTGATCGAGTCATTTGCGCTGGAGTGCTCGATTTCGTAAAAAATCCGGAACTTGCTTTTTCAAATCTTTGCCAGTTGGTAGCTCCCGGAGGAAGATTAGTTGTACTGTGTCCAAGGCAGGGTTTGGGTGGACTGTACTATCGATGTGAAAAGTATTTCGTAGGCATTCGAGTCAATCTTTTTAAATCAGATTGGCTTTCTAGCTTAGCATCCAAGCATGGTCTTAAACTCGCCCAAATTTCTTATCCTCTTCCTACAAATATGGCCCTTCTTTTCACACGGACAAGTTCGTAGAACCCCGTATCGATTGATTGGTACTACAGTTGCATTCCTTTTTTGTAAGAGGAGGCCTTTTGCAACAACCCATTCAACTCACGTTTCGTAATATCCCGGAATCTCCTGCTCTAAAAAATTTGGTTCTGGATGAAGCAGAAGAGCTCGAACATTTTTACGACAGAATCACCCATTGCCGCGTCTTAGTAGAAGCCCCCCATCAAAAACATGCAAAGGGCAATCTCTATCATGTGACCATTCATTTAACTGTGCCTGGAAAAACACTCGTGGTTACGAGAAACCCCAATGAACATTTTTCTCATCGAGACTGTTATCTTGCAATCCGAGAGGCCTTTCACGAAATGCGTCGTCAATTACAAGATTTTATTCGAATCCAACGCTCTCCTGTAAAGATGATTTACTGAAGAACCCTCTTCCGCTTATCATATAATTTATGAATAAACTTGTGGCCAACGCGGATGAAGCCGTTCGAGATATTTTCGATGGGGCTGTTTTGGCGCTGGGAGGCTTTGGCCTTTGTGGCATTCCAGAAAACTGTATCGCAGCACTTGTAAAAAAAGGGGTGAAGAACCTGACCTGTATTTCTAATAATGCTGGAGTAGACGATTTTGGAATTGGTCTCATGCTTCAAAAGAGACAAGTAAAAAAAATGATTTCCAGCTACGTTGGCGAAAACAAGCTCTTCGAAGAAATGGTTTTATCGGGCGAATTGGAACTCGAACTCACTCCGCAGGGCACCCTTGCCGAAAAACTGCGAGCAGGAGGCGCTGGAATTCCCGCTTTTTTTACAGCAACGGGTTACGGAACTCAAATTGCTGAAGGAAAAGAAACCCGGGAATTCAGTGGCAGACATTATGTACTTGAACGTTCTCTCTTCGCTGACTTTTCGATTGTAAAAGCTTGGATGGGAGATACGGATGGAAACCTCGTTTTTCGAGGAACCGCCAGAAATTTTAATCCTGATATTGCGACCGCTAGCTACCGAACCATTGCGGAAGTGGAAAAGCTGGTTCCCGCAGGACAACTCGATCCGAATCAAGTTCATGTCCCTGGAATTTATATTAAAAAAATATTTCAGGGAACCGGTTACGAAAAACGAATAGAACGACGAATGACTCGTTAAGGACTATATGGCGCTGACTCGTGAACAAATTGCTCAAAGAATTGCTCAAGAAGTAAAAGATGGGGATTATGTGAATTTAGGAATTGGAATTCCCACTCTTGTCGCAAATTATATTCCCAAAGGCATGCATGTTATTTTGCAGAGTGAAAATGGTCTTTTAGGCGTCGGCCCCTACCCCACTGAAAAAGAAGTCGATCCGGATCTCATCAATGCAGGAAAAGAAACGGTCACTACATTACCGGGTTCATCATTTTTCTCAAGCTCCCAATCTTTTGCCATGATTCGAGGCGGTCATGTGAATTTAACGATTATGGGGGCGATGGAAGTCGATGAAAAAGGCGATATCGCCAATTGGATTATCCCCGGAAAAATGGTGAAGGGGATGGGGGGCGCTATGGATCTCGTGGCTTCCGGAAGCCGACTCATTGTAGCCATGCAACACGTATCCAAATCAGGAGAGAGTAAACTTTTAAAAAAGTGCCAGCTCCCTCTCACAGGGGTGGGAGTCGTAAAACGGATTGTCACTGAATTGGGGGTTATTGATGTAACTCCGAAGGGCTTCGAGCTTAAGGAAACGGCTCCTGGCGTAAGCGTTGAACACATTAAACAATCCACTGCTGCTGATCTTGCTATTTCTCCAAATCTTAAAGTGATGAGTGACCTTTTTTGCTAACAAGTGATTAACAAATAACGTCTCTTTTAGGGTTTGCTCCTTCAGTTTTTTAATTACTCAAGTGTAGACTCTTTGTGCACGGCTTTTGCTTTACCCTTAATTCGGATCGCAAGATCCGGGGAACTCGGGGGGGCAATGAACGTTCGCAGTGCTTATTATTTTCTTGTTTTTGTAGGACTCATTCTTTCTGTGGCGGCCAAGTCGGTTGAAACTCAATCGACTTATCAACACCAAGAGTCATCTCAGTCTCGACCTATTGTGGATCGTCCCGCTGAAGTCGATCTCAAAATGTATTTGGAAATTTTGAATGAAAGAGAAAAACAGCTCACTCTGGCCAATAAAGCCCTACTGGAAAATGCCAATTATAGCTTAGTGAAAATTCCTTTATTTATGTTGAAAGGTGCTCTTGATGGCTATTTAGCTTCGAAGCTCATAGGAGCTCCTCAAGTCGGAATCGCTAAAGCTACTTCGCAAAAGCTTTTAACGTGGCTTAAAGCAGGTGGACTAGAAAAAATGAAAAGTCTTGGCTTTAGAGTGGGTATTTTAGGAACCACGATGGCAAGCAATGCAGCCGTCCAACAGGACTACCAATGGCAATACTCGATTCCCATTTATGGTTCTGCTTATTCAGCTTATTTGTGGTCTGATAATCTGATGCACACACCCGAACTAATTGAAAAAAATGGCAATGAAATTTTAGCTATTCGAAAGGAAAAGTTTCGGGTACGAACTCTTCTTGAAAACTCTTCCAACTAATATTCAATCATATCTCCTTCGGGCATAAAGAGCACCAAAGCGCTTTTATTCAAAGGCACTCTTCCCCACTTGATTTTTTTCAAATTGGCTGCGACTGCGGCAATGAGCGTTTTTTCCACCCTCGGATCTGCCTCGGTTAAGATACTGAGCCACACTTTCTTGGCTTGTGCCTTCTTGCCCTGGCTCGCCCAAATCCTTCCTAGATAGTATTGGCTAGCCAATCGATAGTGAACGTACTTTTTCTTGGTCGTTGCTAGAAAAGATGACTCGGCAGAGGCTAAATCTCCCGCTTTTATGGATAAAATTCCGTGAACAAATGAATAAGCGGAATTTTCAGGATCTAACTCGGTTGATTCCTTTAAAGTAAGACTCGCTGTTTTAGGATCATTGTAAGTTTCAAAAGCCGTCTTTGCTTCGATGAATTTCTGTTCTGCTTTAGAGAGCAATGGGAAATTCTGATGAAAGGAACTGTTTTCCAACACCTTAAATGGACCTGATGAAAAAGTAGATTCATCAAACTCCCGAATGAGGGGAAGCTCAATGTAAGGAGTGAGTGAAACTGGCCCCATTCCACTCGCCATAAAGAGCCGTCCTCGAGCCGGATCAAAAACGGCACTCGAGAGAGTGGTATGAACCGCAATGACATTACCAAAGCCCCTTACTTCATTATTTATCGGATCAAATTTATCAGACAAAACCTGCACGGCTTCTTCTACGGACAAACCGCCCCAGTTTTGTCGAATTAATTGCTCAGCTCGGATCAGTCGAGCTCTTGAGTCCTCATTAATCGTTGCATTCAAATCTAGATTTGCACTGGATAAAGTAGAAGTTTGATAATGGTTTGTTTGAGCATGCCAATCTCCCTTAGATTCGCGAACGGCCACTCGTTTATTCGTAATTTCAACAGAAGCCATTCGGTTTTCATAAACGCTGGCAAGCGTATAAGTCCAACCCGCAGCAGACTTGTACTTTTCGATGATCGCAACCGCTTCATCAAAGCTTTTCGCGTATCGCATCACTTCTTGTCCCACCAAAAAGATAGGATTTCCGTCTGCCGAAACTTCAGTTGTCGGGATGGTGTGAATGCCTAAGAAGAGACCCGATTCATTAAATCCAATCACTCCCGCATTGTGGAGTCCCGCTGAAGTCACTGCGAGATATTTTTGAGCCCCATCCGTAGGTTGATAATAAATGAGAGTGGGAAATTTATCGAAGAATCCATTAAGAGGGTAATCCGTGTTTCGTCCTATCACCATTTCTCCCTGGGGAGTAGCTTGGCCCTTTACGACAAAGTCAGTACAGGAATTTACAGAGCCAGCCGCTGGAAGTGCTGTTTTCCCTTTCATACGTTCACCTAAGACCACTTGAAGTGATTCGGGTCCCAAAACTCCACGAATGACTGTATCCAACGGAATTTGAGCGCCCTCAGAAAGCCCGTAGGCTTCTAAAAGTATTTTATTGGCATCTCCTCCCGCACTTTTTATTCCATGCTGGAGAATCTTATCTGTGTAATTAGAGTAAAAATATTCCACAACACTGGAAGTAAGAATGGGGATCTCTGGCAAAATATTTTTGACCGATTTTTCAAGAAGAGCTGCCGTTTCAGGAAGCGCTCCTTGGAGGATGTCCTGTTGGAGGAGTCTTCCATGTTGAAAAGCCATTTCAAATTCATCGCCTTTCAACGATAAAATTCGAATCCCCCCTCGCCTAAAAAGTTTTCCTTCATGAAATCGCATAGAGCCATCTTCTTGAGGTGTTAATTTCGACTGGTAGACAGCCTGATATTTTTCGTGCACCCAGCTGGGGGTTTCATAAGCAAAAATTACGGGGGCTAAGCTTGCTAAAATTAGTAGAAACTGCTTCATAGGAAGTCCTCCAAATTAACTCACTGCTTCTTATCGACGGATTAACGCAGAGTTCAATGAAGCCTTTCGCACAATTGTTAAATACCCGTTTTCTTGGGTATTTTTTTATTATTGACTCCATGCATTACGACAGGTTATAAGAATGCCGTTTTTAAAAGGAGTGCTTTTATGAAATTGGGCGCATTAATACTTTCAGTCGTTTCCTTCACCGCTTTTGCAGGAGCCCCGGATCAAGAGATGATTACTTGCAAAGATGATCATTACACTCTGGTCTTAAGAGAAACAGCCGTTCCCACGTACAAAACAGCCGCTCTTAGCTTTTCTGAAAGAACTATCACATTGAAATGCCAAGGTGAATTCCAGAGCAACAATGCTTCTTTTACGTGTGAAGAAGATAGAGCAGGCGATGGCCGCTACTTAGCAGGCGTGACCCTCGTGGGAGAAAAAGGTTCTGCTGAAATTGCCCAT
>JBJSXY010000121.1:0-5037 GCA_046086625.1 Pseudomonadota bacterium
GAGCATTTTGGTTACAGTCGAAGCCAAATAAAGAAAAATTACGAAAGCGTAATCCGCTAAACATACCAAATATTGATATATATCCAAAAACAGTATAATATTTAAAGTAGTTTTTGGGAGGCTTTGAAGCATTTGATCCCATTTTGTTCTGTTTTCGGGGATTTTGGGCACTGGTGGGCACCAAGTTAGCTTGAGGCTGGTAAGACAAAGTGGGGCAGGGGGCTCCGCTTGAGATTTTATGTAATTATGCTATAATTATTATATAATGTTGAAGTTTGAATGGGATCCAAATAAATCGGCAATTAACAAGAAAAAGCATGGAGTCTCATTCGAAGAAGCTCAGACAGTATTTTTCGATCCAAACGCGCGAGTCATCGAAGATCCTGAGCATTCTGACCAAGAAGAGCGGTTTGTTATCATGGGAGTGAGTCAGCGTCTTAGGATACTTACCGTTTGTTATTGTTACAGGCGGGGAAATAAAGTGATTCGAATTATTTCTGCAAGAAGATCAGATAAGAAAGAGAAAAAAATATACAAGGAGTTTTTATTATGAAAAAATCATACGACTTTTCAAAATCAAAGAAAAATCCGTTTGCGAAAGAGCTTAAACAGCAAGTGACCATTCGCTTGGAAAAAGATGTCATTAATTACTTTAAAAAACTAGCCCAAGAGACCGGAATAGCCTACCAGTTGCTCATCAATCTTTACTTAAAAGACTGTGTTGTATCGGGTAAAAAGCCGTCCTTCAGCTGGAAAAATGCGGCTTGAGGAATTAGGTTAAAAATACTTTCGCAATCAGGCACGATCATTTTTAATTTATCATCCATGAGACTTTCATGGGACATCACTCTTGCGAAAACGACCGTTCTGGACCGTTACACACGGCAACCAAGAAAGATGGACAACTCTTTGGTTTAATTAAAAGGGTCGCCAGTTCGAACCTCGTCACCCGCTCCAAAAATCTTCTCTTTCTTACGCTGCCTTATTTAACGCATGAACAATGCGAGTAACGTTTTCGGCATTACTAGGATTCCCCCTCAAAAATACCATCTCACTGCTGCGTAAGTAATATCGGGTTGCCCGAGCGATGATAGTGGGGAGAGAGTGCGTTGCCCGCCGAATTCGGAAGCGCCCTTGCCCCATCCCAGAAACTGACCTGCTAACAAATCGACACTATTGGAAATACTGTAGTTAAGAAAAAAATGGAAAAGGACTGAAGGATCTTTCAAATTAACGATTGAAACCAGATTGGTTTTTAGAAGTGGGTGAGCTTCCCAAGTCGTCACATTGCCTGCATACCAAGTCCCTTGAAAAGGAGCTGAGCGGTGAAAAAGCCCAGTGAAGGGATTTTGTGCTACTTCCCCAAAGCCATTATAGAAAAGCTCTAACTTACTACTTAAGACAGAATTAAATACATAGTCGAAACCTAAGAGTCCTTGAGCATATTTCTTAGCTCCCTTTAAATAACTGACTAGTTCCAAGCGCATTAACGCTTGCCCCAAGTTGAAAGCGGATTCCCCCCCAAGAAATGTTTTATTATCCGAAATACCTGTGGTGAGGCCCAAATCCACGTTCGAAGGGGTTCCTTTGATACGGATATGGAAGTTATCTTGAACTTGTCCTGGAGTTTTCGGTAAGTACCGGGCTTCCAATTGAAATGGGCCCGTGTAGATAAAAGTGGCACCATCTTCAGTCTTTGGAAACTCAGGATCAATAAAAATAAGGGGATAACGTTGCATTTGAGAAACGGCGTTAAAAACTTGTCCAACGCCCATCGGGATCACTTGTTTTCCCAAAACTAATTTAACTTTTTCAAAATCGACTTGAAGAAAAAAGCGATCAAACCGATTCATGAGCTCGGTGCTCGCGTTATTCACCCAATTCCACTGGAGCTTCCAAGCCGATTGGGGATTGAAATCTGGCAGAGGAATCGATGAGAGATTTTCCCGCCGATAATAAAAGAAAGTTTCGTTGGCCCATTCGAAGCGAAAACGTTGAAAAGAAAGAGAGCCTTGGAGTCTTAGCCTTTCCTCAAGCGAGGGAACTTCACTGTGTTGATAAATCCCATTTTGTCTTAGCTTCTGAAACGTCAGAAACGACTTGATGGATCCGCCCGACTCCAGATTGAAAGTATCTGCTCGGAGGCTTAGCGAAAGGGCGAGCAGGAGCAAAAGGACTGCTAAACGAACGAACGGTATCCCCTTGAATCTGTCCATCGGCCACCTGAATAATCCTTTCTGCTGTCTGTAATACGAGCGGATCATGAGAAGAAAAAAGAAACGTGATCCCTTTTTGCGTATTAAGTTCTTTAAAGACGTCTAAAAGCAATTTAGCTGTTTTGGAATCCAAATTAGCCGTAGGCTCATCTGCAAAAACAATTTGGGGAGTTGCCACAATAGCGCGAGCAATGGCTACTCTTTGTTGTTGTCCGCCCGATAGCTCCGAAGGAAGTCGCCCTCCCAGTTCTCCACAGCCTGTTTCTTTAAGAGCGCGTTTCGCCAGTTCTCGTCTTGTCTTTGAAGGAATCTTTTTGAGAGCAAGTGGGTACTCCACATTTTCAAGTGCTGTAAGAACCGGAAAAAGATTGTAACTTTGAAAGACAAACCCCACTTGATTGCATCTTAAATCGCTTATTGCTGATTTTCCAAGCATTGCCAGGTTTCGTCCAAGAAGCGTGACTTCTCCCGAACTGGGGAAATCAAGGCCTGCAGCTAAATTTAAGAGGGTACTTTTTCCCGACCCAGAGGGTCCCGCTAGCGCTGTGAACTCCCCCTCTTTTATTCCGAAAGAGATATTTTGGATGGCTGTCTCTAAGGCAGAGTATTTTTTTGTAACTTGATTAAAAGATAAAATCATACGGCCCTCAATGCTTTTACGGGATTTAATTTAGATACATGTTTGATTGGAATGAAGGACACCAAAAGAGATAACGCCAACACAATGATTGAGATCAAAAGACTATTGTTTACTCGAAATGCAGGGTAGCTAATTGTTTGGATGATGGTTCCTTGTACCACTAATTTTTGAGAGGAAAGCCAAGCCAAATCGAAACCATAATGGTGGAAAAACTCAGTCACCCCTAAGCCAAGCAAGTTTCCAAACACAATGCCCACTAAACTTAGCAATAACGTTTCCATCACGACTAGCTGAACGACTTCTCTCTTAGTAGTTCCAATTGCAAGCATCACTCCAAATTCGCGAGTTCTTTCAAGAATGCTCATTAAAATCGAATTGCCTATGCCCAGAGCTGCCACAAAGACAATAATAAACATGAGCAAACGATTGGCGCTTTGATTCAGCTCAATCATGGCCATAAGAGGCTTTTGAACTTCCTTCCAATTCAAAATATTAAAGAGAGATTGAGAAGAAGGGCCAAAATTAGAAGTAAATCGGTCTTGAAGCAGGGAGAGAGATTCCTCAGAGTCCAGCACAATAGCCAATTGGTGAGAAGCTCGGGGGCCAAGGCTGAGAAGGCTTCTAGCATCTTCAATTTTGACGAAAGCCATGTTCTTATCGAAATCAGAGTGTGTCTCAAAAATGCCAGAAACGAAAAAAAGTTCATTTCCAATAGAGCCATCCACCCCTTGAGTGAGAGCTACTACTTTGGTTCCCAATTCAGCTTGGAGAAGGTTGGCAAGTTCAGAACCCAATAAAATAGGTTTTTCAGAACCCTTTGCTAAATAAGTTCCCTGAGTCAGATTCTCCGAAAAGCGGGTGACCCCTTTTTCTAATTCAGGCTCAATTCCTGCAAAGAGAATATTGGCAGATCCTTGTGCAGTGGAAACAAGGCCTTGAACAAGAACCCGGTGACTAAACGCTTTAACTTCTTTTTGATTTGCTAACCAG
Organism: Pseudomonadota bacterium; assembly: GCA_046086625.1. Taxonomy (GTDB): domain Bacteria; phylum Bdellovibrionota; class FAC87; order UBA2466; family UBA2466; genus RFNO01. The sequence continues at coordinate 3,847 of JBJSXY010000121.1, forward strand.
GAATCTACTTCAGAAGGGTCCTTCATAAAGAGTTGGGTAGCCATTCGTTTGGGGTAGTCAGGTGCAGTCACTAAAAGGTGTCCACTCTGATAGCGAATAACATTCTGGATCACTTGATCGTGAAAACCATCATAGTAATTATAAAGAGCTACTAAAGCCATCACTCCAAACCCAATGGCGTTAATAGTGAGAAGCGTTCGCCGCCTATTTCTCCAGATGTTTTTCCAAGAAAGCTTCAAAAAATACAGATCCATCGAAAGTCTCCAAAGTTAATTGAGCCGTTCTGTGAACCAGCCAAAACTGGCTACTTTTCCTCGCTGTGAAATGTCTTTGATTTCATTTTGTGAAAAGATCCGACTTGGGATCTCTCTATCAAATAGAGTTTTCTCATAAGTGACTGTCGTAGCTTCTTGAGTGCCGTCTGCTTTTTCAATTCGAAGCTCCGTGGGAATGATTCGATCATCCATCTTTTTGAAAGCGGAAAAATCCAGAGTTCTTACCAGTTTTCCTTTGTCATCATAGAAACGCTGTCGAACTGGCAAGTTATCCTCCGTTCGAGCCCAGTAAAGAACTTTGCCCCAAACAACCGGTGCGTTGGGACGAGGAAGACACTCGATGAGAACCGTGTTTTCACCCCGAATCATTTCATTCTTTAAGATAGTGTGCGTGTAGTCTCTGGAAAGAGAGCTAGCTTTCATCAAGTCATCATTGGTGAAATCACTTCCCATCCAAGATTGAAGCATTAAAGAGGACGGAACCCGAACGACTTGATCCGTTTTAGGTAAGTAGTTCCACATATTCTGCTCAAGTCTTAATGAAACCACTCCTTCTTCTTTTGCCGGTTTGAGAATTTCAACCACTGCTTTCTCTAGCCCCACGGCCCATGCTCGCAACAAGAGTTCTCTTTCATAAGTCGGCCGTTTAATCACCATTCGCATTGTGCTTTGAGAGCTATTCCCACGCATTTGTTTTTCCCCAGAACTGATAATGTTTTGAGCCTTCTCTGAACTTGCGTGAGCCAAGTCAGTTGGAAAAAAAAGAAAAGAAGTCCCTGCAAATAAAAGAGTGCAAAAAATTTTCATGGATTGTCCTTTGAGTTAGGTATAGTCCCGCTTTTGGACCGTGAGAACCCCAAAACTTTTTAAAGCATCTGACGCCGACCGAAAATTTTTTCACGATTTTCTAAAAAAA
>JBJSXY010000122.1:0-2838 GCA_046086625.1 Pseudomonadota bacterium
CGAATGGAATGATTATCCCGGTAGTGATTAGCATTTACCAAGATCGTTCATTCACGTTCATTACAAAAACTCCACCGGTAGCTGTGCTTCTAAAGAAAGCCGCTAATATCGTTCAAGGGTCTGGCGTTCCCAACAAGACAAAAGTTGGAAAAGTCACTATGAAACAAGTGGAAGAAATTGCTAAAACAAAAATGCCTGATTTGAATTGTGTTGATTTGGATTCAGCTATTCGTCAGGTAACTGGAACGGCCCGAAGCATGGGCTTAGACGTCGTTGGTTGAGGAGATTAAAATGCCAAAAGCTGGAAAACTTTACAAAGCCAATTCGGCAAAAGTAGATCGCACAAAAAAATACTCAGTAGGGGATGCACTCGCTCTCATTGAAACCTTTCAAGCTAGAAAGTTTGATGAATCGGTGGAGCTCGTAGTGAGACTAGGGGTCGATCCTAAACAATCGGATCAACAAGTTCGAGGAGCAACAGTTCTTCCAAATGGAATTGGTAAGAACATTCGAGTAGCTTGCTTTGTTCGAGGCGATGCGGAGAGAGAAGCTCGAGAAGCTGGCGCTGATTTTGTTGGAAACGACGATCTCATCGAGAAAATTGAAAAAGGTTGGCTTGAATTTGATCGCTTATTAACAACTCCTGATTCCTTAAAAGACCTTACCAAAGTGGCTAAAGTTCTTGGGCCAAAAGGTCTCATGCCCAATAAGAAGACCGGGACCGTGAGCTCGGAAATTGGAAAAGCCGTTAAAGAACAAAAACTGGGAAAAGTTGAATATAAGGTTGAGAAGGCCGGCATTCTTCACACCATTATTGGTAAAAAGTCTTTCGGAGCCCAAAAGTTGAAGGAGAATTTTGCTGTTCTTTATGAAAATATCCTCAAAGCAAAGCCCGCAACTTCTAAAGGGGTTTACATTCGAAAGATCGCTCTGGCTCCCACTATGGGCCCGAGCGTAATTATCGATCCGGCTTCTGCGGAATCATTGGCACGAGGATTGTAAGAAACCCATTGACACCCCAGAAAAACAAGTATTTAAATTACGGCTCACAATTGGGCCTAATAGAGTAGCGCTTAGGAGTTTTCCTTGAACCGTACGGAAAAAGAGCAGTTTGTTACAGATTTGACTAACGGAGTAGCTGGCGCACAAGCCATCGCTCTTATGTCTTTTAATAAGTTAACCGTGGAGCAAATGACTCAGTTTAGATTGAGTCTGAGAAAGCAAAATGTTCGAGTAAAAGTATTGAAAAATACTTTGGCTCGAAAAGTTTTTTCGACCACTCCTTATGCGAGTGTATCGGATCAATTAGAAGGACCTACCCTTCTTGCTTACACCGACAAAGATCCTGTTGTGGCAGCTAAAGCCATCATGGAGTGGGTCGGAAAAGAAAATTTTGATATTAAAGTTAAGACCGGGGCAGCCCTTGGACAAGTAATGTCCAGCGAGCAGTTAAAAGCTCTCTCAAAACTACCAGGAAAGAACGAACTCTTTGTGGGTTTCCTGTGGGCTTTAAAATCCCCCCCGACCAAGTTTCTGTATGCCCTTCAAGATACGCCGCGTAAGCTGGGTTACGCGCTAGTGGCTTTGAGGGATAGTAAACAGAAAGCGTCTTAAAGAGACTTTTGTATTAACTAGGAGGAGTCACAATGGCAGTCAGTGAAGAACAAGTTTTTGAATTTTTCGATAACGCGAATTTACTTCAAGTTTCAGAATTCATTAAGAAATTTGAAACCCGTTACGGAGTTAGCGCAGCTGCTCCCGTCGCTGTAGGCGTTCCAGCCGCAGGCGGAGCCGCAGCCGGAGCTGCTCCAGCTGAAGAAAAAACAGCTTTTGATGTAGTTCTTGTCGATGGTGGAGCCCAAAAAGTAAACGTGATTAAAGAAATCCGTGGTTTCACTACTCTCGGCTTGAAAGAAGCAAAAGATCTAGTTGAAGGCGCGCCTAAGACCTTAAAAGAAGGCGTCACCAAAAAAGAAGCTGATGAGATTAAGAAGAAGCTAGAAGCTGTTGGTGCAAAAGTAGAGTTGAAGTAGAAGTTCGCTTTTGCTCAGACTCTTTTTGTTCAATCAGTTAGTTAACTTTCCTAAACCCGTGTGCGGGAGGGGCGTAGTATGAGTACAGCTTCAACTTTTTTTGGTAAGAAACGTTTCCGTAGAGAATTTGGAAAATTTCCTCAATTGATCGATATTCCCGATCTAATTGAAGTCCAAAAGCGTTCCTACGACTTGTTTTTACAAGCCGAGATGGATCCCCATAAGCGTGAAGCGACTGGTTTAGAAGGTGTTTTTAAATCCGTTTTTCCAATTAGCGATTTTAACAACACTTCCAGTTTAAATTATGACTGCTACGTTCTAGAAACTCCGAAGTACGATGTAGATGAATGTCGAAGCCGTGGAATGAGCTTTGCTGCTCCTTTGAAAGTAACGGTCAGGCTTGAAGTCTACGAAGTTGACGAGGAAACCGGCACTCGCAACATTAAAGACGTTAAAGAGCAGGAAGTTTACTTAGGTGAAATCCCCTTGATGACCAATCGAGGAAGCTTCATCATCAACGGGACTGAGCGAGTCGTGGTAAGTCAGCTTCACCGTTCTCCTGGTGTCTTCTTTGATCACGACAAGGGTCTATCTCACTCCAGTGGAAAGTTGCTTTACTCTGCCCGAATTATTCCCTATCGCGGTTCCTGGCTCGATTTTGAATTCGATCATAAAGATGTCATTTATGTTCGAATTGACCGACGAAGAAAACTCCATGTTTCTGTTCTGCTGAAGGCTCTTGGCTATAGCGTTGAAGAACTTCTGCATTATTTCTATGATCAAGAAACAGTCTCTCTTGGAAAAG
>JBJSXY010000123.1:0-2674 GCA_046086625.1 Pseudomonadota bacterium
CCTCCAAGATAACAATCAATAAGTGTCTTTTGCGCCAGGCGTCAGAGAAAGTCAAAGGCTATTCTGGCTTATTTGAAATGAGAGTGTAGTTTCGATATTCGCCCAAACGGAAAGGGAAAAACTTTTCCCAAAGCAGAGTCAGGGCATTTTTAAGTTCACGCTTATTCCAGCGTCGACGGCACCGGCTAGGATCGGCTAAGGAACTAGAATGACTAATTTTTTCCGCCATTACCTGAGGGTGAGTGCCTCCAAAGGGGGTCAGCCCAAAGGGGCGGTAAATCTGAAAAGACTTAACGTCACTAGTTGGGACTTCTCCCCACCACTGCGACATTTGGTGGGTCTTTTTCTGAAAGCTCTCTTGATTTCGAACATATCCGTAGTGAAAAACCCGAGCGTCGGAGGCAATGGCTGTTAACCTATTTTCCTGTCGTCTAAATCCTTGCGCATCTCTGAACGATTCAATGCCTCTTCCATTTTTCAATGCACGTACTTCTCGACGATACCAATTTCTTCCTCGGCTCAAAAAAGAATAATTTCCATAGAAGTGAAGATAATCAAACACCACGCCATCTACTTCTGGAAGTGAGTTCGCTCTCTCAATTGCTTTTTTGATTTTTGAATAATCCTCTTCATGAAAAACCTCATCGGCTTGAATGTAAATAAGCCACTTGCCTTGACAAGTTCTTAAAGCAGCATCCGATTGGGCCTTTAACTGAAATCCACCTGTCTGATTGGCGCGCTCCCATACGGTTTGAATGATTTTAATTTTATGAGGAAATTCTCTTTGAAGGTCGTGACAAATCGACAGCGTATTATCGTCGGAGTCTCCACAGTTAATAACAAATTCATCGCAAAGAGGGAGTGCGGAAAGAACAGATTCTCGAAAAGGGAAATCAAGCAGCTCTGCATTTCGAACTATGGTGAAGCCACTGGTTTGAATCGAGTCGTTTATCATCACACATTAAAACGGAATAGAAGCACGTCTCCTTCATGAACAACGTATTCTTTTCCTTCTTGTTTGTATAAGCCACTTTCTTTGATCTTCTGCTCAGAACCCAACTTCAATAAGTCATCACTTTTATAGCACTCAGCGCAGATAAATCCTTTTTCAAAATCCGAGTGAATAACTCCGGCTGCTTGGGGTGCCTTGGTTCCCTGATGAATGGTCCAGGCACGAGCTTCTTTTGGCCCCAAAGTGTAATAGGTAATCAGGCCAAGAAGTTTAAAAGTGGCTCTAATAAATCGGTTCAGTCCAGGTTCTGTGAGTCCGAGTCCCTCTAAATATTCCATGCGTTCATTTTCGGGTAATTGCGCAATTTCAGATTCAAGAGCGCAATCAATTACTGTGAACTGAGCCCCTTCTTTTTCAGCAATGGCTCTTACTATTTCAACATGGGCAGCTTCTTCCGGTTTCCCAGTGGAATTTGCAACGTACAGAACGGGTTTGTAAGTCAGCAAAAAAAGCTGAGCCAAACGAGGAATATCAGCTGGATCTAAGGGGAAAGATCGGGCCGGCTTTCCTTCGTTGAGGTGGGCTCTTAATCCCTCAAAAATCTCCATGTTTTTTCGAGCTTCTTTATCTCCCGACTTGGCAACTCTGTGATCTTTATCGATTCGTTTCTCGAGGGACTGCAAATCAGAGAGAAGTAGTTCAGTATTAATCACTTCAATGTCTCGAGCGGGATTAACGCTGCCATCAACATGCACGATATCTTCATTTTCAAAACAACGAACTAAATGAACAATGGCGTCTACTTCTCGAATGTGATGAAGAAACTGATTGCCAAGACCTTCTCCTTTGCTCGCGCCTTTTACAATTCCTGCGATATCCACGATTTGAGTAGAAGCTGGGATGACCTTCTGTGACTTCATGATGCCTGCAATCTTGAGTAGCCTGGCATCCGGAACCTCAACGACCCCCACATTGGGTTCAATAGTGCAAAAGGGGTAATTCGCGGCTTCAGCTTTGGCAGAACCAAGGGCGTTAAAGAGCGTTGATTTTCCCACGTTCGGCAGACCGACAATTCCACATTTAAGACTCATTTGATTTTCTCTTGTTAAAAGTATTCATGGCTTTTTGAACGCCATCTTTTAAAAACATTTCAACTGCATCGGCTGCAGTTCTGATTGCTTCCAGATACAGTTCCCTCTCATTTTTCGGAATCGTACTTAATACATACGATTCTGTTGGAACAACTTGAGAACGACCTATTCCTACACGCACTCTTGAATATCCTTCACTGGAGAATGCATCAGTGATTGATTTTAGACCGTTGTGTCCCCCAGTTCCTCCCGATGGGCGGACTCGAATAGAGCCTGGAGGGAGATCCAAATCATCCGTGACGACAATTAAGTGAGTATCTAAAGGTACTTTGTAGAACTGAACCACTTCTCGTACGGAATCTCCAGAAAGATTCATGTAGGTTTGTGGCTTTAAAAGAAGTCCCTGAAGTTCTCCAGAGGCCACTTCCGCCAAAAGTCCTTTGAACTTTTTTTGGAAACTGCCTGTCTTCCACCTCGTTGCTAACTCATCAATGACCTGAAAACCGATATTGTGCCTAGTGTTTTCATATTGGGGGCCTGGATTTCCAAGCCCCACCACCAGAAATCGAGTTCTCTGCGAAGCCACCTGAGTGTCGTCAGACTACTTTTTCTTTTCTTCTTTTTTCTCAGC
>JBJSXY010000124.1:0-2138 GCA_046086625.1 Pseudomonadota bacterium
GTTTCCGTCTTGTTGATACCGCTCCCAGATTTTGTAGCCAGTCCTTCGGGTAATCCCAAATTCCCTGCAGAGTGGCGCCATTTTCTCGCCAGAAAGCAAACGACCGATAAACTTTGTTCTTTCGTCCATGACACACGTCTCCTTCCAAGGCATAGGTCCCCCTAATTGATGAGTGGTTATGCCTAAAGTGTATACGATGTGCCCGGTATGAAATGGACCCTATGTGCCCGGAAAGTACCTAGATGGTCGGGGCGGCGAGGCTCGAAATCTTTTGCCGCTTTTTAAAAACATCAATAAATTCAACACAAGTGATGATTTTAGTTGGTGAATCAGTTCATTTTCCCTAAGCGTCTTTCAGCTTCTTTCGGTTCTGTTCTGCAAATGTTTCACGCCATTTTCACGCCACCCTTTTGATCAGGTAGACAAAAGCTGAAGGGAGACGAAGGAAGGGGAGAAATACTCGCGTCATCTGCCATCTTGCGGGTTTTTTCCCACTCCAGTAGGATTCCGAATGAGGGATGTCATGCCTAAAATATCTGAGTTTTTTGGAATCACGATTTTGATGTACTGGTATGATGTTCAAAAGCACAAAGAACCCCATTTTCATGCCCGATTTCAGGGTCGAGAGGCAGTATTTGATCTTTCCGGAAATTGTTTGGCTGGAACTTTGGGATCTAGAGCGAATCGATTGATTAGTGAATGGTGCAATGAGCGCAGAACGGAGCTCACTGAAGCTTGGGATTGCGCGATGAACGGAAAGGAAATTCCATGGGTGCTGCCACTACAGTAATTCTGAAAGTTGAAACGCCTGATTACGGGAAAGTGACCATTGAAGCATCCGATGGTCTGAAATACTTTGCCGATTTGGGATCTTTTTCAAAAGTGTACTGTTATCCAAAGACAAGAGAATTATGGTCCCAATTGAGTGTGGATAGTTATGGAAGAGCGCTTATTTGGACGACTCGATTTGAAGCTCACATTGATCAAATTATCGGTCTTGCATTTAAAACAGAGAAAGTTCAAAAGTCAGCTTAAAGACATAAATCGATGGCCAGAAAAAAGAAGAGTTCGCCTTCAAAACTTAATTATCCGGTCAGTCAGGAAAAGTTTCCAAAAATCCATCGTTGGCGAATCTGTCCCTTGGGGCAACACTGGGTAAGAGAACACCCTCGGCGGGTGAGACCCAGTCGCCGTCATCCTCTAGGAGGAATGACTTCGGTTGCTGGACATTGCCGAGATAATCCCTCTCATAAAGACCAAATGTACTCAGATGAGATTGCTGAAATAGCTTTAACAAAGTTTAATTCTCTCAAAGGGGCTCCCAAAGCTAGCAAATTAGGCTTCCCAAATGAGAACGAATACGACTCATTAATCCGGGGCTGGACAAGATACCCAAATTTGATCAAAGCCCTCATCGCCTCCGAATCAAGTTTTAATCCCAATGCTTCAAATGGGAAAAGAGGAAATAAAAAGGCATCAGGCTTGATGCAAGTGACTCACGAGACCGTCGATTTTCTAAAAGATGAGGAAGGGGAACTGACTGATCACCTTCTTAATATCGATAAAGAAGATGTTGCAGATCCAAACCTCAATATTGCAGCAGGCGTTCGCTGGCTGTTTCAGAAACGAAAATTAGCTTCCAAGAAGTTGGGCAGAGAAGCGACGTGGGAAGAAGCAGTTGCTGAATACAAGAGTTACTTGTCTCAGTACCGAAAGAATCCAAACTTTAGAGGGATGGGAACTTTTAGAAAATTTTACCAGAGGCTCAAGCGATGACATCGTGGAAACTACTTTTCATTTTAATAATACTAGTCAGTCATTCTGAGGCTACTTCTTCAGAAAAATTTTCTCAAAGCTTACAGAAAAAATACCCTGAGAGGATTTTGACCGAAGCCTACGGCATCCTAACAGAAAAAGATATTTTGAAGAACTGGCGAGAATTTGAGAATGAGCCTTTTGTTACGAGGTTTAGAGAAGGTGTCTGGCAGTGTTTTCCCACCCCAGATGTGAGGTTTCATTTTGATACTTGGAAGGATTCAGATCCGATGGGCAGTGAAAAAGAGATAATCACCATGTGTGATTTTGAGTTTCAAGTTCGAGACCAAAAGATTTGGAGCGATTATTGGGGAAGAAGGGGA
>JBJSXY010000125.1:0-8839 GCA_046086625.1 Pseudomonadota bacterium
TGCCAGCGCTCAGAATAATATCTTTTTCAACATAAGAATTTATATAATCATCTAAGTATTTGGACGGCGATTTATCCTGATAAACATAAAGCTCTGGCCAGCCTCCTTTGAACAAAAAATTTCGCAAATGGGAATAGGAAATTGATTTCGAATTTCAGCTACACTGAGCGTGTTCATATCAAAAAAAGAAGCCCTGCCCGCTAAACTTTCTTTCACTTGTTGATCCATTAAAATTTGATTGGATCCTGTAATTCTTATCTGTGTTTCTAAAACTTTTTTTTGAGTCCGCTTGTACTGATCGGCCCGTTGTTTTAACAAAGGAAATAAACCAGGGGCATATTGAGCTTCATCTATAAAAATCTTTTTTTTTCCAAAGCGTGAAAGAAATTGAACGGGATCTGACTGGGCAAGACTTCGCAAGTGAGGATCATCTAAAGATACTTCTACAAAGTCAGAGTCCAAGTGAAGGGCTAAGCTTGTTTTTCCGCACTGTCTAGGCCCTCTCAACACTTGAATAACGTCGTGGTTGGTCTCCACAAACCGTGAAATATCTCTTTTTATCCACATCTTTGGCAATAATGGAGTGTGGGCCCATTTTTGTCAGGGATGGTTTCGGTCTACGCACTCCCCGCACTTAAAGACTCGCTCTCATCCTCATCATCAATACTCATCGCACCTAAAGAGTACTTATCCACTCGGTAGCGCATGCTTCTGAAGCTAATATTTAAAAGCTTCGCTGCTTTCTTTTTCACGCCCCCTGTTTGCTCAAGAGCTTTCACAAGCAAAGTTCTTTCGAAGTCAGCAACGAGTCGCTCTAAATCAATGCCCTTTTCTTTGTCGATTTCAATCGTGTGGGCATCGAGCTGACCAGGAGCTGGGGCTTGAGCGTCAAGCAAGTTTCTCGGTAAGCTTTCGGGCAAAATAATGGGCCCAGGTTCCAGCGCCACAGTTCTTTCAATAATGTTTTCAAGTTCTCGAACGTTACCAGGATAGTGGTAGCGCTTAATAATTTCCAAAGCTTCTTGGCTTAAGTGCTTTCCAGACATTCCAAGGCTCTTTGAAAACTTCTCTAAGAAGTGATTACAAAGCATGGGGATATCTTCTCTTCGTTCACGAAGAGGGGGGCAATGCACTTGAATTACATTCATTCGGTAAAACAAGTCTTCTCGGAACCTGCCTTGCTTTACTTCTCCTTCGAGATTTCGATTCGTAGCTGAAATCACTCTCACATCCACTCGGATATCTTCTGTTCCGCCCACTCGCTTAAAGGTTCCCTCTTGGAGCACTCGAAGAAGCTTTACTTGCATATGTAAAGGAAGCTCTCCAAGCTCGTCTAAGAAAATGGTTCCGCCATTCGCCACTTCAAAAAGCCCCTTTTTATCGGCAATAGCGCCCGTGAATGAGCCTTTTTTATGCCCAAACATTTCGCTTTCCATGAGGTTTTCTGGAATGGCACCGCAGTTGACTGTTACAAAGGGCTTATCTTTTAGAGGGCCATTGTAATGAACCGCTCGGGCAATGAGTTCCTTCCCGGTACCGCTCTCTCCGGTAATCAACACCGAGCTCTTCGTATTGGCCACCCGCTTAACCATTTCATAAATGCGGAGCATGGGAGGGGCACTCCCAATAATATTGTCAAAAGCGTATTTGGTTCCAAGCTCTTTCTTGAGTTGAACGTTTTCTAATTTGAGCTTTCGGCTCTCTAAGGCTTTGCTAATAATGATTTTTACTTCATCAATTTTAAAAGGCTTTTGAACGTAATCATGAGCGCCCAATTTCATCGCTTCAATCGCCGTTTCGGTTGAACCAAAAGCGGTAATCATCACAACGACAGATTCCGGATCTTGCTCTTTCACTTTAGCCAAAAACTCTAAACCCGACACTTCTGGCATTTGAATGTCAGAAATAATGAGGTCCACTTGAGCTTTCTTAAAAGCTTCCAGTCCTTCTCGGCCATTAGAAGCCGTAATGACTTCATAGCCCTCACGCTTCAGCATGATCTGGAAAAACTCTCTTATGCTTTCTTCACCGTCTACTACAAGAATTCGAGCTAGCATTCTTACTCCTCGTTACAAATCAAATAATTTGGAAGGCTATAAGAGCAAGCGGCATGCCGAAAAAAGTCCCCCTGTTTGAGCTGAGTCGGTAGGGGAACAAAAAAGTATTCTGTCTAGTTCAGATCCAAACTGAATGACAAATGTGACGAAAAGGGTCCCGATTTCTGTAAAGGGATCCCCCTTTTTTGGGCTTAAACCAAGAGAATACACCGATATTCTCGAGTGAAATCACTCTGTTCACTTTCAGTGGGTGTCTAACGAATCAAGGTGCCGGCCCAGAGTCGGTTTAGGAACTCACTCCAGGGAAGAATTTCAATACCAGAAGCATGCTTACGAGCATTCCTATCTTGCGAAACCACTATAAAGCGTTTCACCAAGCCCTCTTCTTGAAGCGCTTTTAATCCCCGTAAATGCCTTTCGTCGACTGAGTCGGTTGCTTTGAATTCGACAGCCAATTTAGTACCTACCACTAAATCCACTTCGAACTGAGAAGTAGACCTCCAGTAGTGCATCGTTTCCGGGATTCGGTGATAGCTTAAATAAGCCCTCACTTCATTCATAAGAAAATGCTCAAAGGCCTTTCCAAACAGCTCCGATTTATTTTTAATCTCCCCGCGATTAGCTAATTGATTCACCACCCCGAGATCAAATAAGTAGATTTTTTCTCTTGTAATTGCCTTTCTTTTTTTCGTGGCAAGAAAGGGCTTTAGCGAATATGCAAGGAGCGTATCGAAGAGTATTTGTGTATAGTTTTGAATTGTTTTTGCCTGTATCCCACTGTCATTGGCTAAGTTTACATAGCTGATCTCTTCGCCATTTGAGATCGCAACGACATCTAAAAAGCGAGTAAATGCCTCTAAATTTCGGGTGAGAGCCTCGGCATGAATTTCCTCCTGCAAATACAAGTGTACGTAGCTTCTTAACTCCTCACCAGCATGAGAAGATTGATAAATGTGTGGCAGTCCTCCTCGATTCAAGTAACGAATCAAATTAAAATCTTCTATTTCAATGAAGCTCAGAGGAAAAAGTTGCGCTTCCCAGGCGCGTCCCCCTAAGAGGTTGACTCCCCCTCTTTTTAGCTTTCTAGCGCTGCTTCCGGTAAGCAAAAATTTTATCTCTTTTTCAAAAATGAGCCGGTGTACTTCATCGAGAAGCGAGGGCAGTTTTTGAATTTCATCAATCACCACAACTTGCTTTTTCCCCTTGATCCTCTCCCTTAAAATGCTCGGATTTTTTAGAAGCTCGTTAAACACGGCCCTGTCTAGAAGATCAAAAACAAGGGCCTCTGGTAACTGGTTTTTGATGAGGCTCGACTTACCTGTAGATCTCGGGCCAAAGAGAAAGTGGCTCTTTTTCTTCAGATGATCGGCAAGGTTCAGACGTCGAGAATAAAATTTCATTCAAATCATAGTATCACAGGCTCATCACAAAGGGAAATGGAGTTTCGTTTTATCATGATAAAGAGAAACTCTGTTTCCCTTTAAACTGACCCAGAATCTTCTTCAATTTTACCTAAACGCATCACTGCAATTCTGTCTGAAATCGATTTTACCAGGCCGAGATCATGAGAAATAAAAAGCATCGAAAGGCCCAAATCTTTTTGAATATCTTTTAAAAGCTTAACTACTTGGGCTTGCACTGAAACATCAAGCGAAGACACTGGTTCGTCGGCAATCAGAATTTTAGGTTCCAAAATCAAAGCTCTTGCTATAGCAATCCGCTGCCTCTCCCCCCCTGAAAACCCATGGGGGTACTTGCAGCTGTCTTCCGCTTTTAATCCCACTTGCTCTAAAGCTTTAAACACTTTCATTTGAATTTCTTTAGGGGTCATTACCCAGTGTGCTCGCAAAGGCTCGGCCAGTGCATCGGAAATTTTCATCTTTGGATTTAAAGAAGCATAAGGGTCTTGAAATACCATTTGAATGTTTTTTCGAAACTGCCGAAGCTTTTTACCCCGAAGCGATAAGAAATCTTCTCCCAAAATCGTTAGGCTTCCCCCCGTAGGTTCTCGCAATCGAAGGAGAGCTTTCCCTAGCGAGCTTTTTCCGCACCCCGAATCTCCAACGAGACCCAAAATCTCCCCCGGATAAAGATTAAGCGAAACCCTATCCACTGCTCGAAGATGCCCCGTCTTTCTCCTCGAATACTGAACCGTTAAGTTTTTTGCCGATAAAACTGGAGCTACTAAGCTACTTCTTCGCTTGAGGTTAAGTTGAGGTCGGAACAACACGTTTTCCACACTCGCTGTTTCTACAGCTTTTCCCTCTTTCATCTCAATGACCCTACTTGCTGCCGAAGCAACTAATTGGAGATCATGAGAAATAAGAATCATCGCCATTTTGTTTTCTTTTTGAATCGACTTTAAAAGCTCTAAGATCTGAACGCGATTAGTCGCATCGAGTGACGAAGTGGGTTCATCAGCAATGAGAAGCTCTGGCTTTGTCAGTAAGGCCATTGCTATGAGTACTCTCTGCCTCATGCCGCCACTTAACTCATGCGGATAATTTTTTAGAGCTAAGCCACTTTCTAAAATGCCAACCCGATCTAAAGAGGCCATAGCGATTTTCTGAGCCTCTTTTTTTCTCATTTTTCTATGAACCACCAAAGGCTCAATCAGCTGACTTCCAATATTCAAACAAGGGTTGAGCGACGTCATGGGCTCTTGAAAGATAATGGTGATTTTATCGCCTCTTATTTTTAATAATTCTTTTCCCGAAATTTTTAAGAGATCTTGATCTTTGAATAAAGCCTGACCGCTCACCTTCGCTTGGCAAAGTGGGGGTAGCAAACCCAGGTAAGCTTGTTGAGATACCGTTTTTCCACTCCCACTTGCTCCTACCAAAGCGAGCGTTTCGCCTGGATAGACATCGTAGCTAACGCCATCGACTGCTTTCACAATGGCTCTACGAATGGGAAAACTGACTTTTAAGTCTCGAATTGAAAGTAACGGCTTCAGTCTTTAAACCCTCTCAGCCTAAAATTACGGAAAGCAGCTGCAGAGTCAAATAAGCTTTTTGGTGTATAATTTAAAGCTATGGCTATCAAACAACTTACCGACGAACAAATTCGCAGCATGAGTCTTGAAGAGAAAGATCGCTGGTGGCTAGAAAATGTCTTTAAAGGAGACATGCCCCAACTCACCTTTCGGTCTGCTCTGACGGGAATGCTGATTGGCGGCGTTCTTAGCATCACGAACCTGTATGTGGGGATTAAAACTGGTTGGACTTTAGGCGTGGGCATTACTTCAGTTGTTTTGGCCTTTGCTGTTTTTAAAATTCTCTCTCGGTTTGGAATGGGGTCTGAAATCAGTGTACTTGAAAACAATGCCATGCAGTCAATTGCAACTTCTGCTGGATACATGACCGCCCCTCTTGTTTCCTCGATGGCTGCTTACATGGTGATAACGGAGAGTATGGTTCCGCAATATCAAACCATGATTTGGATATCGCTCCTCTCTCTTCTTGGAGTGTTTTTTGCTTTTCCACTGAAGAAACGATTTATCAATGAAGAACAACTCCCTTTTCCCGAGGGAAGAGCAGCTGGGGTTGTCATGGATAGCCTACATACAGACGACGGCGGCAAAGAAGGCGTTTTTAAAGCCAAAATTCTTGTATTCGGCGCAAGTTTGAGTGCTTTAGTTGAGTTTTTACGAAGTGAAAAACTTCTCAGCCACTTAAAATGGGAAAAACTGCACCTTCCTGAATATTGGGATGATTTCTTATATTCGGCGAATGGCTTCATTCCTAAAATTTGGGGAACGCCCCTGAAAGACCTTTCGGTTCGCTGGGATTCTTCTATTGTGATGGTGGCAACTGGTGGGCTCATGGGGACTAAAGTGGGGTGTAGTTTATTGCTGGGCGCCCTTTTTAACTTCTGCATTCTTGTTCCCTGGGCGATTTCTGAAGGCATCATTGCGAAGGCTGCCTGGAAAGACATCAACATGTGGCTTCTGTGGGGTGGAGTTGCCATGATGACGACTTCATCGCTGTATTCCTTTTTTTCAAAGCCTCAGTTTATTTTAGCCGCATTCAAGAAACGTAAAGAACACTCAAAAAAAGATATTTTAGCTCACATTGAATTACCTCTCGCTTGGTCACTGGTGGGTATTCCTGTCACAGGTCTTCTTCTTTTGGTGCTGGGAAAAGCTTGGTTTAATATCGAGTGGTGGGTCACTGTTATCGCGATTCCCCTCGTCTTTGTCTTTACCCTCATTGCCGTTACTTCAACGGGGCTGACCGCTATTACTCCGGGAGGCGCTTTAGGGAAGTTGACTCAATTGACCTTTGCCATTTTAAAACCCGGGGACGTGGGTACCAACATCATGACGGCTGGGATCAATAGCGAAGTGGCTCTCAATGCTTCAAACTTGTTGATGGATATTAAGCCAGGCTACATGTTGGGAGGAAAACCCAGACACCAAGCGGTTGGCCATTGTCTTGGGATAGTCGCTGGAGCTTTGGTTTCCGTTCCCATTTTTTATCTTTTAATCCAAAACGACATTTCAAAAATCGCGTCGGAATCACTCCCCATGCCCGGGGCCCAAATTTGGATTGCTGTCGCCAAAGTGCTGTCTTCTGGATTAAGTGTTTTGCCGCAATCCACTCGAGTGGCTGTAGTTTTGGGCGGTGTTTTAGGGATCCTCATTGAATATCTCAGCCGAAAAACTCAGGGGAAATTTCCACTCTCTGCCATGGGCCTTGGTTTATCTTTTGTCCTAAAATTTTCTGATTGCTGGGCCATGGCTTTAGGAAGTTTAATTTTTTGGGCGTTGGGCCGAAGTTTGAACAACCAGAAAACAGTGGGTTTTAGAGTTTTTGTTGAAAATCAGGAAACGGCTTGCGCTGGCGTCATAGCTGGTGGCTCAATCATGGGAATTATTCTCATCATCATTGAACAACTCGTCTTGTGATTTTTTGTCAGGCTTTACCCCCCAAGTAGAGAGCGATAAAATAATAAATTAAGGAGATTCAAAACATGAAACCTATCCTATTCCCATTCCTATTCCTCTTGGCCTTCACGTTGATTCCCATTGCTTCAAACGCGAAAATTATCGAAACACCTTTCAAGCCTTTGCCCACGAAGGCACCAGCGCCCAAAGATAATCCCACAACGCCTGCCAAAGTTGAATTAGGTAAACTCCTTTATTTTGATCCCAGACTTTCAAAAGACGGGACTGTTTCATGTAATTCGTGTCACAACGTGATGAGTAACGGAACCGATAATCGCGCTGTTTCTGCAGGAATTAATGGCCAATTAGGAGGACGATCGGCTCCCACTGTTTGGAATTCTGCTTTGCACTCCGTTCAGTTTTGGGATGGAAGAGCAGCTACTTTAGAAGATCAAGCGAAGGGCCCTCTGACAAATCCCATTGAAATGGGAATGCCAAGCCATCAAGCCGTGATGGAGAGAATAAAAACAATTCCCGGATACGTTACTCAATTTGAAAAAGTGTTCGGTAAAGGCGGTATGACTATCGACAATTTAGCTAAAGCCATTGCCGCTTATGAGCGAACGCTTCTCACTCCTGATAGTCCTTTAGATCGTTACTTAAGAGGGGATGAAAAAGCTCTGTCAGCCCAAGCTGTGCGAGGGATGAAAACAGTGATGGAAGTAGGCTGTGTAGCTTGCCACACGGGGGTCAACCTCAATGGCGCTAACTTAGAACCGGGTCAAGGGTTCTATCAGAAATTCCCCACATTCACCGAGAATGAATATGTAGCTAAGTATAAATTTCTCGATGACAAAGGCCGCGGGGGAGTAACTAAGGATGAAGGGGATGATCATTTCTGGAGAGTGCCCACATGGAGAAACGTAGCTCTCACAGCGCCCTATTTTCACAATGGAGCTGTTAAAACTTTGCCTGAAGCAGTTCGCGTGATGGCAAAAGTTCAGCTCAATAAAGATCTCACTGATACTCAAGTTGCTGACATCGTCGAGTTCTTAAAATCTACAACAGGAAAGTTTCCAGCTCAGTCGATGCCTCGACTGCCAGAATCGGAAACCTTTTCAACAGTAGAATAACAAAGCCTGCCAAAGCGGGCTTTTTTCTGAATCGTCTTTGAGCTAGGATTCCAAATAGTAAGTTCACCTAATTGGAACCCAGTTTCTTTTGCAAAGCTAGAAGCTATTTCAAGCTCGTCTAGGCTTGGCGAACTCAAAACAAGAAATCCATTCTTCGTTTTTAGAAGTTCAAAAGCATGTTTGAAAATTTCTTTTGGTTTTAAGAATTTGGTCGGTAATCCCCAAGCCAGAAGCGGCGCTTTGGATACAAACGGATTTAAAAGAAAAACCACATCGAGCGGTTCTTTAAACTTCAAAAAATCGATGGGATGAAACCTGGCATCTCGGGCTAAGCGGGAAAAGTACCGGGCGTAGTCAGCACGAGTATAAAAGCTAGATAGCCTTCGATACGCATCCATTTCAATCCCATGAATTTTTACATTCAAGTTTTTGCTTAAGAAAATTTTGTCGAGAACGGGTGCGAGAGAAAAGTTTTTCGTTCCCACATCACAAATGACCCACTCTTTCTGAGAAGGATTTAGTTTCGCTCTCACTTTTAAGAGATCAAAAAATCCATCCATTTCTCTTTGGAATGCCATTTCCGATTCGGGGATTTTAAACTGAGGGGGCAAGTCTCTTTCAAATCGAATCCGGGAACGAATAAAGAAGTCGAGCTGGTTTCGGACATTCTTCCATTTTTCAAACATCTTGTTATTCTCTCATAGACCAGGTAAGAACGAAGGCCTTGTCCTTGGGATGCGCCGCTAGCTCAGTTGGTAGAG